>JBAVUV010000056.1:0-8712 GCA_049696955.1 Candidatus Sulfotelmatobacter sp.
CACTTGGATACCAGTCCGTGGGAATGAATCCCAGAGGAAGGAGCGTGGCAACCTCGTCGCCCACTGGCTTTGGCTCGGCGGAAGTATCAAATACCGCCACTGCATTCGACGAAGCATCGGCTACAAACAATCGCTTGCCGTCTGCGGACTCCGCCAGCGCACTAGGATAGGTTCCGGCAAACTCCTGACCCTTGATTTTCGTGTTCAGCAGTGCAACCATCTGCGCGGTCTCGGTAGAAACCACCGCAACCGCATCCGCATTGGATAACGCCACGTAAAGCAACTTCTCATCTGGACTGAGCAACATCGCCGTCGGATGCGAGCCCGGCGCAATCGGGTCATCCGGCTCCTCTAACTTGATCCACCGCAGAACCTTCCCATCCGTCAAGTCCAACTCCACCACCTGCGACCCATTCCACAAACTGCACCACGCGCGGCGTCCATCACGCGTTACCGCAACCGCATAAGGAAAAGACGCTGGCACCAACCGGTTGGTGCTCAAATCGAAACTCTGCATCATCTTGCCACTTGCCACATCGAGCAGCACCACGTTGTCGGAAAGATTGTTCGCGACCAGAAGTTGATCGTGATGGCTGCCCTGATGTCCTCCGCCGACCAGCGCCAGCCCCGCCGGATAAGGAATCGCCGTCCCCGCCGGCGTCTTCCGCAATTCAATCGAAACCTTTTTCTCCGCCGCCAGCGCCTGCGGACCAATCGGAATAAACCGTTCCGCCTCGACCCTGCCGCCATGGAATTTGTAAACCGCAATTCCGTTCCCCGTGTCCCCCTCCTTCTCCCCGCTTGGATCGGTGATCGACCCGACCGACGCGTAAAGATGTTTCCCATCGGAGCCAAACACGAGGCCAAGAAAATAACTCTGATGAGCGTTCTCGCCGAATCTCTTATCCGGATAATCCGCCAGTCGATTCGTCTTCAAATCCAGCACCGCAATCGATTGCGTCCCCAGCGTTTCCTGAGTTCCGTACCCGTCGTTCAGCAGAGCCGCGTAGCGCCCATTCGGGCTGATCGCGATCGTCGCGGGAAAACTGTTCGTACTTCCAATGCGCCCCGGCGCCGGAGCGGTCAACCGCTTGCTGGTAGGAAGCGGGATCGATGATTGCGCCGGCGGAGCTTCCTGCGCCGAAAGCACTATTCGCAAAGAAAAAACTGCGGTCGCGAAAAAAACAATGCGGAAGAATCGGATCACACAACCTCCGGTTAGCTGATGTGCAAGTGGAAGAAGAACAGAGATGAGCGTAATCGAAGCGGGAATCTGCGGTCAAAGCGGGATTGAATGCAGAAGTATATGACGTCGAAAGTTGTGGCGCAGCAAAGCCGCAAAAGAAATCAGGATGAAACCAGGGTTTCCTAAGCTCCAGAAGCTCTCGAAGAGCCTTCAACCCCTGCCGCAGGCTCTGGATGCTCCTCCGCGCCAACGTTGTGCCGCACATCGGCTCCCTGCACCCAGAAGATGACATCTTCGGCAATGTTCGTCGCATGGTCGGCCACGCGCTCCAGATTGCGCGCAATCAGCAGCGCGTCGAGCGCCTGCCGCACCACTTCCGGACGCTGGTTCATCGTCTTCACTAGTTGGATGAAGGCATCATCCTTCATGCGATCCACCACATTATCCATCTCAAGCACAGCCTCGGCTAATTCAACTTTTCCTTCAATAAAAGACTCTAACGCCCTGCGAACCATAGCGCTTACCGCCGCCCCCATGCGAGCGATATCCACCGGGAGGTCAACGCTCGGCAGGTCCATCATGTCCATCACGCGTTCCGCAATGTTCACCGCCTGGTCGCCTACGCGCTCCAGATCGGAATTAATCTTCGTGACCGCGAGAATGAAGCGCAGATCCACCGCCATCGGCTGCTGCATGGCCAGCAGATCGAACGCCGCCTCATCAATCTCCCGTTCGGAAGTATTGATCAGGCTCTCGCCTTCGAGAACCATCTGGCAACGCGTGAGATCGCGATCAATATAAGCCTGCCGGGCGCGGTCCACGGCCTGCTCCGCCAATCCGCCCATGCGAAGCAACTTCTGCCGCAAATCGTCCAGCCCTTGCTGAAAGCGGGTACGCATTCTCTCAACCTTCCTCGTGCAAAACTGGCTTAACCAAATCTGCCCGTGATGTAATCTTCCGTCCGCTTGTGCGTCGGTTTGGTAAAGATCTTCTCCGTCTTATCGAACTCGATCATCTTACCCAGCAAAAAGAATCCCGTAAACTCGGCGACTCGCGCCGCCTGCTGCATGTTGTGGGTAACAATCACGATGGTATACCGCTCTTTCAACTGAAAGATCAACTCTTCAATCTTACCCGTCGAAATCGGATCGAGTGCCGAGCAAGGCTCATCCATCAGCAACACCTCAGGCTCGACCGCCAGCGCCCGCGCGATACAAAGCCGCTGCTGCTGCCCACCGGAAAGGCTGGCCCCCGATTTCTTATGTACCTGATCCTTTACTTCCTCCCACAGCGCCGCCGCCTCCAGAGAACTTTCCACAATCTGATCCAGCTTCCGGCGGTCGCCGTAGCCGTTCAGCTTCAATCCCGAAGCCACGTTATCGTAGATCGACATCGTAGGAAACGGGTTCGCTTTTTGAAAGACCATTCCCACCCTGCGGCGTAACTGCGTCGCCGAAGTGCCGTTGTAAGCGTCAATCTCTCCAATGTGAACCTCGCCCGTGACTCGCGCCTCGGGGATCGTTTCATGCATGCGGTTCAGGCATCGGATGAACGTCGACTTACCGCAACCGGAAGGTCCAATCAGCGCGGTCGCGTGGTTGGCCGCCATCTTCAATTGAATGTCGTACAGCGCCTGCGTCTTGCCGTACCACGCGTTCAGATTTTCGACCTGGATGCCAACGCCCATAGATTATGAGGCTCCAAACGTGCCACGGCGCACCGCAAACCGCACAGCCGCAACCGCGGTAACAATAAGGACAATCAGCACCAGCGCTCCCGCCCACGCCTGCCGGTGCCATTCATCGTAAGGAGAGATGGCGTAATTAAATATCTGCAGCGGCAGCGCGGCGGTAGGCTGATTCGCCCGCAGATTCCAGAATTGATTTCCGAACGCGGTAAATAAAAGCGGCGCGGTCTCGCCCGCAACTCGCGCAAACGCCAGCATAATCCCAGTAATCACGCCGGAAGTCGCCGTCCGCAATGTGATCGACAGCGTCGTCCTCCACCGCGGAATTCCCAACCCGTAAGCCGCCTCCCGCAAAGCCCGCGGCACCAGCAGTAGCATCTCCTCGGTGGTACGCGTGATCGTGGGGATCATCATGATGGCCAGTGCCACTCCTCCAGCCAACGCCGAGAAATGCTTCTGGTACAACACGACAATCGAGTAAGCCACAATCCCAATCACGATCGACGGCACTCCGTTCAGCACGTCAGCCGTGAAGCGAATCGCATCGCCAAGCCGGTTGCGGCCGTATTCTGCCAAATAAATTCCCGCTCCCACGCCAAGCGGCACTCCGATCACACTGGCTAGCGCCAGAATGAAAACCGATCCCACAATCGCGTTCGCCATGCCTCCGCCGGCTTCACCCACCGGCTTCGGCGTCTGCGTCAGAAATGCCCAGTTGATCGATCCCACCCCGCGATAAACCAGGTAGGCAAATATCGCGAATAACGGCACCAACACCAACACAACTGTCAACACCGCAACTCCGGTCATTGCATGATCGGTGAACCGCCGTCGCAAAGAAATCTGGGGAACAACATTCCCGGCGAATTTTCTAGTCTCAGGCACTGGCCCTCGCAGGCTGCCCACGCGTCACTGACCAGACCAGCAATCGAGCCAGCGCGTTGACCACAATCGTTACCAGAAACAGCGCCAACCCGATCTCAATTAGCGCTGCCAGATTTAAATCTCCGGTCGCTTCGCTAAACTCGTTGGCCAGGACGCTCGCCATGGTGTATCCCGGCGCGAACAGTGACTTCGCGATCTCCGGCCGGTTTCCGATCACCATCGTCACTGCCATCGTCTCGCCCAAAGCTCGCCCCAGGCCCAGGATAATGCCGCCCATAATTCCCGCGCGCGCATTGCGCAGCACTCCCAGCCGGATCATCTCCCACCTGGTCGCGCCCAGTGCCAGAGCCGCTTCCCGCTGATGCTGCGGCACGACCATCAGCACTTCCCGCGTGATCGACGAAATTATCGGAACAATCATGATGGCCAAAATAATTCCCGCCGCCAGCATGCTGATCCCATACGCCGGACCATCAAAAAATCCCGTCCAGCCCAGTGTCCGCCCCAGGAAAGGTTCCACATAGTTGCTGAGGATCGGCACCAGCACAAAGATCGCCCACAACCCGTAGACCACGCTCGGAATCGCCGCCAACAGCTCGACAAAAAACGAGAGCGGCCCGCGCAACGCCTTTGGACACATCTCCGTGGTGAACACCGCAACCCCGATTGACAACGGCACGGCAATAAGCAGAGCCAACAGAGATGAAACCAGAGTGCCGTATACGAATGGCAACGCCCCAAATTTTTCGTTTACCGGATCCCAGTCACGCCCGGCAAAAAATTTGAAGCCGAAAGCGTGCCACGAAGGTCCGGAGCGCAGCACCAGTTCATAGACGATGAGCACCAGCGTCCCCAGCACCGCCAGACCGCATAGCAGCATCGCGATCTTGAAGATTTGGTCGCCGGTTTCGCCCTTCTTTGAAAATAAATGAGCGGGCCGTCTTTTTGCCGACGTCTGATAGCTAACGTTCTTAGATTCTACGGGTTGCGGAGGAGGCATATCGGGCCGAGGTTGCGCGGGCAAAGCCATTCCACTTGACCCTAGCAGAATCCTGTTAACAGGATGTTAAAATGGCGAAGCTTTTCGGATTGCCTTTCTGCAGACAAGCCTGTATTTTCTTCTACCAATTCGTTTGCCTTATGCCGATCGCTCCAAAACGCAGCCGCGAGGTTTTTCAAAACCTTGAACGGGACCTGGTCAAGCTCGCCGCAAAACCTCAAGCTAAGACGGTGCATCGTTTCCGTACAGGAACGCGTCGTCTTCAGATATTGCTCTCCGAGCTTTCATCCAAGCTGGACCGTAGCGACAAAAAGCTTCTCAAACAGTTAGGCCGAATCCGCAAGCGAGCCGGCAAAGTGCGCGATCTCGATATGCAAGCGACGGCTTTACGCAGCCTCAAGGTTCCTCGGGAGCCGCGGCGCAAATCTCAGCTGCTAAACCAGCTGATTGAAATCCGCGGGCAGCAGGAAAAGAAACTCCGCAAGCAGCTGGATAAAGCTACCATCCGCGAAATTCGCAAGCGCCTCAAACGTGCCGCCAGGCACTTCCGTCCCGAGGCTGGCAGCGATCCTTTGGCGGTGGCCCGCGGTATGCTCGATACCCTGCATCAAAGCGGCGCACCCCTCACCGAAACCGTTCTGCACCAATACCGCATTCTCAGCAAACGCGCTCGTTACGCCGCCGAGTTCGCACCCCAGTCTCCCGAGTCCGAGCGCTTCATCGCTCAGATAAAGCGTATACAAGATGCTCTGGGCGATTGGCACGACTGGCTCACCTTAACCCAAACCGCGACAGTCCACCTTGGTGAAGTCCGCGAATCGCCGTTAGTTGCGGAACTCCACAACGTCACCGGTGCAAAATACCGCCGCGCCATCGCTGTCCTCTCTCAGATGCGAGCCGCCCCAAAAACAAGCTCCAATCGCGTTGCTGCCGTCTCCGTTCCGGCGTTGGAGAATGTAACCCCCAGCACTGCGACAGCAGCCTGATCGCCTCGTTCTGCGCAAACGACTCTCTCGCCGTTCCACCGAAACCAAATGAATAGCTCACGCACAGATGTTCTTACCTTCGTGAACCCCTGTGTCCCCGTGTTGAAGATTTTCAAATTCCCGCCTTCCAACACTGATGACTGACCGCCAAACGCAATGTAAACTGTTCCCCTCGCCCGCATGCCGACCTTTGCCGCTGTTGATATCGGATCGAATTCGGTTCGACTGAAGATCGCACGACTCACGCGTGGCCATCTTCGCCAAATCCACGAGGATCGCGAAGTCACTCGTCTCGGCGAGGGTGTCTTCCGCTCCGGATTTCTTACTCCTGAGTCGATGGCCGAAACCGTCAAAGTCCTGCGCCGCTTTCACCGCGCCACCCAGCAGGTCGTCACGGATCCGGTACGGGTGGTCGCCACCAGCGCTCTCCGCGATGCCCGCAACTCCCAGGCTTTTCTTGAGTGGGTACGCTCCGCCACCGGCTGGACCGTCGAAATTATCTCCGGTCTGGAGGAAGCTCGCCTGATTCACCTCGGGCTCGTCTCCAATTTGCGCGTCGATAGCGCTCCCACGCTAATGCTGGATCTGGGCGGCGGAAGCTGCGAACTCACCGTCTCCACGCGCGGTCAAATTCGCGAAACCGTCAGCCTTCCCTTAGGCGCCGTCCGCCTCACCGACGAATTCCTGCGTCACGATCCGCCGCGCAAAGGCGAACTGAAACGCCTGCAAGGTTTCATCGCCCGCGAAGTCAACCGCGTTGCATCGCGCATCATCGCCGCCAAAGTAAAGAACGTGATCGCTACCTCAGGAACCGCCGACGCTCTCGCCACCGCGGCCGGCAATATTCGTAAGAACGGAACTCGACAGCGCCTCATGGTCTCTCGCGCGGAAATGACTCGCCTCGCCAAGCGCCTCGCTCGCCTGCCCGTGGACGAGCGCCGGAAGATTCAAGGCATCGGTCTGCGCCGCGCTGAAATCGTCGTCGCCGGAGCCATGGTCTATCACGAACTGCTCGATCGCTTGCACCTCAAAGGTTTTCGTTATTCCCCGCTAGGCCTGCGCGATGGTCTGCTGGCACAGATGGCCGCCGAACACGATCGCAGCACTCGCTCTAGCAGGCAGATCGAATCCGAGCGCTGGGAATCCATCACCAAGGCCGTAACTCACTACCGCGTCGATATGAAGCATGCCCTCGACGTCCGCGACTCCGCGATGTTCCTGTTTTCCGCGCTGCGTTCGGTGCACGGCCTCGCGCCGGAGTTCCGCGAGTGGCTCTCCGCCGCCGCCATGCTGTATGAGGTGGGAGACTACGTGAACCGCAACGGCCATCACCGTCACACTTACTACATCATTTCGAACTCGGAGATTCTCGGCTACACGCCGCAGCAGCGCCGCTTGATCGCAGCCATCGCCCGCTATTTAGGAAAGTCGCGTCCCGCCTTGGACGAAGCTCCCATCAAGACGCTGGATCCCGCCGACCGTCCCGGCGTTCAAAAAGCGATTCTGCTTCTACGATTGGCCCGCGCGTTGAATCTTGGCCGGACGCGAGCGGTACAGAAAGTACGAGTTACACACCGCGCTGCCGAGGTTCACCTTACGCTGGTGCCCCGCCGTCGCATGGGAGTGGATCTTGAACTCTGGGCTATCGAGAAAGACGCCCTTTATTTTCGCGAAGTGTTCGGCCGCGCACTTTCCACCGCCGCCGTATAAAGCGTGCGCAGCGCTTTCGGCGTCAGGCACCATTGCAGCGTCCCTGAACTCCGCCGCATATCCACCCGTGCCACCGCGCCTTTTTTCAACTCCACCGACGCTTCACATCCAGACTCGCTGATCACGGTTCCCAAAAACTGGCTCAGATTAGGATTATGTCCCACTACCATGACCGATTCCTGCTTCGCATACTTTTCCAGCAGCTTGCGGAAATCCGCAAAACTCGCCCCCGGACGCAGCCCCGGATCAATCTGCAGCTTGCCTTCATACCCCATCTCATTTCCTACCAGCGACGCCGTTTGCGTAGCCCGTTTCAGTGGACTGGAAATCATCACCTCTACCTGCGCGTCGATTGCGGCCAGCGCGCGCCCAACATATCCACACTGCTCAATCCCTTCCTTATCAAGCGCGCGTTTCTCATCTTTTTTCGGATTTACAAAATGCTCCCCGGCGCTGGCGTGACGCAAAAAATAAACAATCATTGCGAATTATCGTTCCCTTCCCACTGCAGTTCTGCGCTTCCTCGCCGGAACCGGAGGCGGAGCCGAACTCACCTGCTTCCCCTCCGCCACGCTGATCAGATAATCCTGCGCGCTGAAGGCGGCCGCGCCTGTAGGCGGCCTGCGATTCCGCTTCCCACGCACCGGCTGCCACGCCCGAATATAGGTCGCATCCCGCAACAGAATCCGCGCCTTGCGGTTATCCGCCAGTAAAGAATCGAGGATTTCCCGTCGCACCCGCTCGCGAATAAATTCGTCACGCAACGGCACCAGCACTTCCACGCGCTCATAAAGGTTACGCGGCATCCAGTCGGCGCTGCCGATATAAATTTCTTCTTCACCGGCGTTGCCGAAGTAATAAATGCGGCTGTGCTCCAGGAATCGTCCGACAATGCTCCGTACTTTGATCCGGTCGCTTAAACCGCGCACGCCCGGCCGCAAAGCGCAAATCCCGCGCACGATCAAATCAATGTCGACTCCCGCCTGCGACGCCCGGTACAACGCCTGGATCACGTTCTTGTCCAGCAATGCATTCATCTTGGCGATGATTCGTCCCGGCACTCCCTGCCGCGCATGCTCCGCCTCCCGATCAATCAATGCAATCGTCTTCTCCGCCAAGTCGAGCGGCGCCACCAGCAGCGGATCGTAACTGGGATTCTCCGCATACGCGGTCAGAAAGCTGAAAACATCGTGCACCGCGCGTGTAACCGCTGGATTCGCCGTGAATAGACTCAAATCGGTATAAATCTTGGCGGTGG
>JBAVUV010000057.1:0-4625 GCA_049696955.1 Candidatus Sulfotelmatobacter sp.
CGCAAGAACAACGTCATTCTCGGCCTCTTCTTGTTCGGCACCCCGCGCGTCGGCGAATTTCTCGACAAAGGTTTCACCTTCTTCAGCCTGGGCAATGATCTGCATCATTTACTCACCCAGGTCGGAGCCTACGTCAACGATGTCGAGAAAGTTTCCCAGGAAAAAGGCAAGCCCTGGAAGCGCCGCCCCACCGCATTGTTCTAGAAATGCCGTGGGTGCCCCGCCCTTCTCGCGTTTTGAGCGAGAGGGTGGGGTCTCTGACTTTAATGCCGGGTGCCCACTTCTCGCCTCCTTTGCGAGGAAGCCTGAGCGAAGCCGAAGGGTGGGATTGCCGAACCTGAAGTTGACACATCTATCGCGTCTCCTCATAAGGTTCCAATTTCGCCGACCCATCCGCCTTCACGATCCAGAACTTTCGTCCCGGATAATAGTCGAGCAGCTCCTGATTCTTCTCCGCTCCCATATCCCGCGCCCACACAATCTTCTGTCCATCAATATTCGCGCCATTGAATACCCACTCGCGGTCCGGATCGAAATCCGGCGCGTACCTCACCAGCACCACATCTTTTCCCGGCATCGCGTCCAGCTCTTTCACGATAGCTGCGCGTCCCATATCTCCGTGCTGCCATTCTTTTTCCGGATGCACGTGCGTCACTGCCATTCCGATGCGCAGTACAACCGTCGCCACATAGATCACCACAACCGCCCGCACAAATGCTAACCCCACCGGACGTTCTCGCCACCGAAACCAGCGCAGATGCCGCATGCACTGCATCAAGAACAAATAAAGCAATGCCGTCGCCGGAGCAAAATAATGCGGCAGGAACCATACCTCAATCGCCAGACCGATAACAAAAATCCACAGAATCATCCACGGTACCCGCAATCGCCGGTCACGCGCCGCGCATGGCAGCGCAATCAAAACGAACGGCAACGGAGGAACCAGATACACCTGCCAGAAATAATAAAGTTTGCCGCGCCCGCGCCGCATAAATCCGCGCAACGTCTTGTACTCGGTGGCCTCGCGCAGCTCACGCTCATACTGCGCCTGCATCTTCGCATGATGGTAAGTCTTCTCCGGCCATGGCTTCTGCCAGGTGAAATACCTGCCCATCGCATACATCTCCCGGTTCACCGTATATGCCATGCGGAACGGACTTCCCGTCACGCGGTAATAGTAGTAGCCCGTCCACGCCGCGAACGGAATAAGCGTTAGCACCAGCGGCAAAACGATTCTCGCGATTGCAACCCGCACCGGCGGCCCGTCTTTTCCGAGCATCCACGCCAATAAAGCAATCGCCACTCCCAGCCCCAACAAAAATCCTTCATACGGCCGCGTGTTGGCGAGAATAAATAATCCAATCGCCATAACCGCCGCATAAATCCTCCGCGCCCCATGCTGGATTCTCGGCAACGCCCCTAAAATCAGCGCCCCGCCCACCGCCGGCAAACACGCGCTCCAGTATCCATTCGTGAAATAACTCAGCAATCCCAGCCGCGCCACCACCAGCACTCCGCCCAGCAGCGCCCATCGCGCCGGAATCCACCCTTGCAGCATCCAGCAAACCGCCGCGCACATCAGCGCCGAGGCCAGCAATTGCCCGATCCACGGATTGCCCAATACTTCACCCAGCGCCAATACCAGCCCCTGTCCCGGCGGATACATCGACATATAAGTCGGGTGCCAGATCACGTGAAACGTTTCGAAGTGCACCCACATCGGGTGCGGAGGATTGGTCAACCGCCCATGCGCAAAAGTATCCGCCGCCAGCAGGTAGCTAAATTCATCGTGATAATGCGGCAAAGGCGTACCCAGAAGAATTGCTCCCAGGCCGCGAATCACGAACAACGAAAGCCCCACCAGAAAAACGCATACTCCCTTTCTGCCAGCGATTTTCTTTCCGAGCCGCTCGATCCGCGCCAGCCCCAGCATTTCCCATAACTGCGGAAATCTGATCTGCAAATAGACAACAGCCGCGACGATCACAACCGGCTTCAGAACTATCAGCACCCAACCCAATCAGCACCTCACATCAAGTCGGGACAGCCGCCCCCGGCTGTCCGTCGAGCGCAGCTCGACAATTTTCTAGTCGGGCAGGCAACTCCGCATTCAGCATACCCTGTGCTAAGCGCACAATCGAGACACCGCATAAATGCGAGGGGAAGCCAGTTCGCAACGCTCGGGAAGGGCACGAGTTCACTCGTGCCGCCACGCGTCAAGAAAAGAAAAGCGCTTCAGCGCCTGGGTAAGCTCTCGTAAACCACTCCAATATGAATGCCCATGATGGACACCGCATCCGCTTTTCAATTACAACTTACTCAATCGAAAAATTGATAATTGCCAAATGTTTCCCCTCACCGCTATCGAAACCCGCGTCCTCGGCTCACTGATCGAAAAAGACATCACCACTCCGGATTACTATCCGCTATCCCTCAACGCCCTTGTTAACGCCTGCAATCAGAAAAATAATCGCGATCCCGTGATGTCTCTCGACGAAGATTCCGTCGCTCAAGCCCTCGCCACGCTCCAGGAAAAACGCCTAGCCGGTCCCGCCAGCGGAGCCGACAGCCGCGTCACGAAATACGAACACCGCCTGCAGGAAGTCTTCAACTTCGATCGTCGCGAAATCGCCATCCTCTGCGTCCTTCTTCTTCGCGGCCCGCAAACTCCCGGCGAACTCCGCAGCCGCACCGAACGCATGTACCGCTTCGAGGCCCTCGACGATATCGTCTCCACGCTAGACCGCCTGAGCCAGCGCCAACCCCCGCTGGCCGCAGTCCTCCCGCGCCAACCCGGCACAAAAGAATCCCGCTACATGCAACTCTTCTCCGGCGACGCGCCGGCAGCCCATGTGGAGCGGGCGCCCTCGCCCGCTTCAGGCCCAGCCCGCACCTCCGCCGATGACCGCATATCGCATCTCGAAAACGAAGTCCTCGAATTAAAAAGGGAAGTCGCCGAAATCCACCAGCAACTCTCCACCTTCCGCAAACAATTCGAATAATCCTCCGTGATACCCCGTGTCCCCTGTGTTTAAGGTTCTGCCTTCACCATCGACGCCGAAAGCAAGCAGCAGCAAGAAGACCTGATCCGCCGCATAATCGAAAAAGAAATGACCACCACAGCTATTGTAGGGACAGCCGCCCTCGGCTGTCCGCCGGGCAAAGCCCGGCCCTCCGGAAGCCACAACGGACCGTGCTTCGAAAGACAGCACTTTGAAAGGCTGCGGCTTTCACCCGCACCGCAATCCTCTTCCTTATAAAATGGGCTTCAGCCCCTGAGCGTTGTCCCTCGAAAAAACTCATGTTCACCTCAAAGCAGATCGGCTTCGTAAGCAGCCCCTACACAAACACCAAAGACATCCCCAAAGGTTTCGGAGTAAAACATGAGGCCGAGGGCATTCTCAACATCCAGCCAGAGTTTGAGCTCGGCCTCACCGACATCGAAGGCTTCTCCCATCTCATCGTCCTCTGGGAGTTCGACCGCTCCCAGGGATTCGAATTGCTCGGCACTCCTCCCATCGACAATCGCCCGCACGGCGTATTCGCAACTCGCTCCCCGCGCCGTCCGAACCCGATTGGCCTCACCATCGTTGAACTCCTTCGCCGCGAAGGCGCGCAGCTCCACGTTCGCGGCCTCGACATGTTGAACGGAACTCCGATCCTCGATATCAAACCGTACCTCTCCAGCATCCCGAACGAAAAGCTGCGCCGCGGTTGGATGATCGAAGCCGAGGCGCGACACAAGTGAATGCTGCGGTAAGTCAGTTTTCTCTTCAATGAATCCCTGACCGCAATCGTGTCCCACTCTCCACACAGTGTCCGCCTCACCACGACCATCGCAACGCCCTTCAGTTCTAACCCCCACAGAATCACCATCCCGCCCACTGGCCCATTCCATGCACTCTCCCTAACGCTGCTCAGCAGCAGGAGGTGACACCATGACCCGTATCAACCTGTTCCGCTCCACCCCGGCAACTCTGAATTCCATTGCCTGGGGCAAGAATCTGAACAATACAAATCGCACCAAAAACAATTTTGACAAAACCAGCACGCTAATCTTCGCCGCGCTTCTGATCGCTTGTTCCCTCACCGTCGGATGCGGCAGCGACAAACCAAAACCCGTAAGCTCTATGAATCCGTCGCCAATCGCCCAACCCACGCCACCTATCACAACCAGTTCTGTACCTGCAGCCACTCCGGTAGCGCAAGCCGCAGTGAAGCACGTTCACAAAAAAATCGTCCGCAAAGTTCCACCCACCGTGACCTACGTCGATAGCGTTTCCGGCGTCACGTTTCAATATCCGCGCAAGTACGCGCTTAAGACCGGCGACGCCGCCACTGAGCTCGTCTCCTCCGGATCCATCCCCATGGACTTCGTCCAACCCGGCGGAGTCGCGATTGCAGCCGTCGCCCTGCCCGACTCCACCTATCCAAACTCGGACCTGGCTTCGGCCTTCTTCAACGTCAGCGTGAACAAGACTCTCACTGCCGATCAGTGCGGCGAATTCTCCGTTCCGCAGCCGAATCCCGCAGCCCCGGCGGATCCCGGCGTTCAGGCGACCGCGCAAGTCTCAACTCCGCCGCTTTCCAAATTTAAATTAATGATCGGCGATATGGAGTTCGAA
>JBAVUV010000058.1:0-3299 GCA_049696955.1 Candidatus Sulfotelmatobacter sp.
AGATACATAAACGGGACCACGAACATCCAGACCAGATCGACGAAATGCCAGTAGAGGCCGGTTATTTCGATATCGTCGGCGGTATAGCGGCCACCTTTATAGCGGATGGCTACGGCGATCAGAGCGATCACGCCGCCGGTGACGTGCAGCAAGTGGAGGCCGGTGATGCTGAAAAAGGCGGAGCCGAATATTGGTGTGCCGAATGGGTTATGGAAGATAGTCATGCCTCTATCGATTAATTCCAGCCACTCGCGGATGTGCAGGAAGGCGAACACGATTCCGAGAAACGCGGTGATTATCATCCAGCGGAAAGTTCCAGCTTTCTCCTCCCTGTGGGCGGAACGCATGGCGAACATCATGGTCAGACTGCTGGTGAGCAGGATAAAAGTCATGATGGCCGCGTTGGTCATGCTGGGAAAGGGCCGGGGCCAATCGGGGGTGCCGTTGCGAATAAAGCCGTAGGCGACAAGGCAACCGGCGAAGGTGGCGGTGTCGGCAATGATGAAAAGCCACATCGCCATTTTTTTCGCGGGGACCTTGAATGCGGGTTCCGACATCACCTCCGTCGCACCGGTTCGCGACACCTGCCCGTGAATCGAAAGATCGGCCTGGCTCACTTTGCCTCCTTGCTTTCTTCTGCTTTCGAACTGGTTAGAGCTTCATCCACAGCAGCAAAAGCAGATACAACCACAGCGCGCCCATGAAATGCCAGTAGAGCGAAGTAGCTTTCAGAGTGCTCCGTCGCAGGGCGGAATGGTTCACTTTGCTAATCACGCGGATCAGCCCACCGAGACCACCGAGCAAGTGGAT
This sequence comes from Candidatus Sulfotelmatobacter sp., assembly GCA_049696955.1. Lineage (GTDB taxonomy): Bacteria > Acidobacteriota > Terriglobia > Terriglobales > Acidobacteriaceae > Sulfotelmatobacter. Next base: position 811 of record JBAVUV010000058.1, read on the forward strand.
CGCGTGGGCGACCGTCAAGACATAAAAGAACGAATAGCTGATATTGGTAGAGAGTCCGAAGCCTTGAGACTTCAGCTGCAGCCAGGCAAAAACCTGGCCAGCGACGAAGATGAGTCCCAGGGCGAGAGTTGCATAAAGCCAGCGGGATGGAGCGTTGCCCTCGTTTCTGGCAACCATAAACGTGGTGATCTGACGGCGGGCAATTTCCAGAGTGACGCTGCTGCCAATGATGATCAGCGAGTTGAAGTAAAGAATGGATGGCAGGGTGAAGTGCTGCCAGTCGGAGGAACCTCCCTGACGCACGATCAAAGCGCTGGTAAAGGCGGCGAAGGTCATGGTGATGGCCGCCAGCCCGACCCAGATGCCAGTGCTCGCGGGGGGCGGTGAAGAGTTCTTGACGCGCCGCAAGTCTCCGCCAGCAGGAACCATGGTTCCCCAGCCTCCGCCTCCTGAGCCCGGGCTCGGTAAACGTTCGAGATCGATTTTTGGTGGTTCGTGAACTGTGGTTGCCATACTGCAAAACTCCAATTCTGGGTTGGTTCTACTGAGCGCGAAGATTATTTTTCCTCGTGCGGGTTGCCAACTTGCTCGGGCGAGGTCTGCATGATGAAGTCGGTGCTGGCACCCTCGACGTTGAACTCGTAAGGATCGTGATAAACCACCGGCATGTGATCGCCGAAGTTGTTATGGGGCGGCGGCGTGGCCGTGCTCCATTCCAGGGAAGTGCCTTCCCACGGATTATCCGGCGCCGGCGCGCCCTTGAAGCGGCTGTAGATCAGGTTGTAGAGAAAAATAAGCTGAACCAGGCCGGTGAGAAGAGCTGCGACTGTGATGAACTTGTGCACCGGAATGAGCGGAATCAGGTAATCATCCACAAAAGCCTGATAGCGACGGACGTTTCCGGCGATGCCCAGGTAGTGGAACGGCATAAAGATGCAGTAGGCGCCTACGAAGGTGAGCCAGAAGTGAAGTTTGCCCAAGGGCTCACTCATCATGTGGCCAGTCATCTTGGGGAACCAGAAGTAGGTTCCGGCAAAGATGCCGAACATGGCGGCGACGGCCATCACCAGATGGAAATGGCCTACAACAAAATAGGTGGCATGCAGCATGATGTCAATGGATGGCTGGGCCAGGAAAAAGCCGCTCACGCCGCCGCTGATGAACATGGAGACAAAGCCGAGTGCGAAGAGTGATGCGGCATTGATCCGCAACTTCGAGCCATACAGGCTGCCCAGCCAGATCAGAACAACAATAGTGGCGGGGATGGTGATAATCAGGGTTGGAAATGAGAAGGCCAGCGAGGAGTAAGGATTCATCCCGCTGACGAACATGTGGTGCCCGTAAACCATGTAGCTAAGGACGGCCAGCGCTCCCATGGAGTAAATGATCACGCGATGGCTGAGCAGGGGACGCCGCATGTTGGTAATGAGTATGTGGGAGACGATGCCCATGCCGGGGATGATTGCAATGTAGACCTCAGGATGGCCGAAAAACCAGAAGAGATGTTGCCACAGCAGGGTCGATCCGCCGGAGTGCGGCAGGACCTGACCATTGACGACCAATCCTCCGGGAATGAAGAAGCTGGTGCCAGCCACGTGATCGAGGATGAGCAGGATGCAGGCGGGCATGAGGACGGCAAAAGCAGTCAGACCCATGACCGAAGTGATGAACCAAGCCCAGACGGTGAGGGGAAGGCGCATCAGCGACATGCCTTTGCAGCGCATGTCCAGGGTGGTGGTGATGAAGTTCAAAGAGCCAAGCAATTGCCCGATACAGAAAATGCCAATGGAAGCAGCCCACAGAACCACACCGAGACCCTGGCCGGGACCGGCTGCGTCGCCCACCGCGCTGAGAGGGGCGTATTGAGTCCAGCCGCCCAGAGTAGGCCCGTCGGATACGAAAAAGGAGGCGACCAGAACCACAAAGCCCACGAATGTGACCCAGAACGACATCATGTTGAAGTGTGGAAAGGGCATATCTTCCGCGCCGGTCTGGATGGGCAGGAAGAAGTTGCCAAACGCGGCGAAGGGCGCGGTGGTGAGAACGAAGAAGACCATGATGGTTCCGTGCATGGTCATCAGCTGCAGGTAATACTCGGGCGTCATTACATCGCCGGGCGCGCCGGAACTGGAAAGCAGATGCAGACCAGGAATTGCGAAGTTGGCGAATCCGAGGTGGAGGCGCATGAGCCAGGAAAGGAACATCCCAATGATGGCGGCAACCAAGGCCAGCGCGTAATATTGCTTGCCGATCACTTTGTGGTCAAGACTGAACACGTGCTTCCGAATGAAGCTAGTGGGTTCGCCGTGCGCTACCGCGTGGGTTGACATATCGTGCATTGTGCTCTGACCTCGACCGAGATGTGTATCCGTTACAGGGGGCTAAAGCCCCGGTTTCATACAGCTGTTAGCGGCGCGGCTCAAGCTGCGCCCTTTCAAGGCTCGTAAATTCGCGTCGCCGTCCATTTGAAACTCGTACAGGTAAAGTCG
>JBAVUV010000059.1:0-4013 GCA_049696955.1 Candidatus Sulfotelmatobacter sp.
CAACGGAGAAATGACCGGCACCACATGGGTCGACGATTCCGGCTTCCTCAACGGACCCGTAATGATCACCAACACGCACAGTGTCGGCGTGGTCCGCGATGCAGTTATCGCATGGAAGGTCAAGCACGGCACGCCTGATATGGAAGGTTACTGGTGGTCGCTGCCCGTAGTCGCCGAAACCTGGGACGGCTATCTCAATGACATCAACGGATTCCACGTCCACCCCGAAGACGCCTGGCACGCCCTCGATACGGCCCACTCCGGCCCCGTCGAAGAAGGCAACGTAGGCGGCGGCACCGGAATGATCTGCAACGAATTTAAAGGCGGCATCGGCACAAGTTCACGCGTGCTCGACGCCAAAGCCGGAGGCTACACCGTCGGCGTCCTGGTCCAATGCAACTACGGAGCCCGCGATCAGCTCCGCATCGCCGGCATCAACGTAGGCCGCGAAATTCCCGAGCACACCGTCTTCAAAGAAGACGTCGGCTCCATCATCGTCATCGTCGCCACCGACGCCCCGCTTATCCCCACACAACTAAAACGCGTCGCCAGGAAAGTTTCTCTCGGCCTCGGCCGCGACGGCAGTTACTCCGGCGACGGGTCCGGCGACATTTTCCTAGCCTTCTCCACCGCCAACCCCGGCGCCGTTAGTCCCAAAAGCAACCAGCCTAACAACATTCACGCATTAACCATGCTGCCCAACGACTCTCTCGACCCCATCTTCCTTGCCACAGTCCAGGCCACCGAAGAAGCCGTCGTCAACGCCATGGTCGCCGCCGAGACCATGAAAGGCATCGACGACCACGAAGTCATAGCCCTGCCCCACAACCGCCTCCGCGAAGTCCTCAAAAAATACAACCGCTTGGACAAGTAGCGGCAGCGGAGGAACCTGCTTTCACCCTGCCTCACCACGACTCATGCGGGGACAGCCGCCCTTGTGGGGACAGCCGCCTCGGCTGTCCGCGAGCGAAGCGAGCCCGTTCCCATTTCGGAACTCCCGCTTCATTACCTTCGCTGCCCACCCCTCGTGCCTTTTCATCTGCCCCCAAAAGACTACACTCGAAATTGTGAAACGCCTCTACACCATCGGACGCATCAAAGGCGGCATGAAGTTCACTTGCTCGCACTGCGCTCACCACGTCACCACGCTCGACTTCGACCCGCGTGACGGCAACCTCCGCACCCAGGCCGCCACCGCCATCAACCAGCACGCCACCAATGTCCACCACGAGCCCGTAATGTTCTCCTCGCTTGACGCCCAACAACACACTTGGCGCGCCTGATTCGCGATTTTACAGAGGAGCCGAACAGTGGAAGAGCGGCTCTCTGGCGCCGCGTAAAGCCCGTTGATCCGCACCTCTCGTGTAGACCAAGATTCCGTGCTTACACTGCTTCACGGTACGGGCGCTGTGTAATATTGAAAGTCAGTGAAGTTAGTCGAAAATATTCCGCTGGCGCCGCTGACCACGATCAAAGTCGGAGGTCCGGCGCGTTATTTCCTCGAAGCCAAAGATGTTGGAGAAGTGCAGGAGGCGGTCGCTTTCTCGCGCGCGCATGATCTATCTTTGTTCGTTCTCGGCGGCGGCAGCAATCTGGTGGTGGCGGATACGGGTTGGCCCGGGCTGGTACTGAAGATTTCCATTGAGGGCATTGAGCAGAGTACCGGGCACGATGAAAATGGCAATATTATCTTCGACGTCGGTGCGGGCGAATCCTGGGACAAGTTCGTTTCCCGTTCAGTGATGGCGCGTTGCGCCGGAGTCGAATGCCTGAGCGGCATTCCCGGCAGCGTAGGCGGCACGCCGGTGCAGAATGTGGGCGCGTACGGGCAGGAAGTCTCCGAGACTATTACGTCGGTGCAGGTGATCGATTTGCGAGACGGCCAGGTGCGCGAATTGTGCCGCGAAGCCTGCGAGTTTAGCTATCGCTCCAGTATTTTCAATACCACGGAAAGCGGACGCTTCGTTGTTCTGCGCGTGAGTTATGCGCTCACGCCCAACGGTAAGCCGCGTCTGGCCTATGCCGACCTGCAGCGACATTTCGCCGGACGAGAAACTGTGCCCGATCTCGCCGAGACCCGCGAGGCGGTGCGCCATATTCGGGCATTAAAAGGAATGCTGATTGTCGCCGGAGATGCAGATTGCCAGAGTGCGGGCTCGTTTTTCAAGAATCCTGTACTCTCCGAAAGTCAGCATGAAGATCTAAAACGGCGGGCGGCGGCACGCGGCTTAACCGTACCCAGCTATCCGGCGCTCGTAACTCATCAGAAAGTTTCCGCGGCGTGGCTGGTGGAGCGTTCCGGATTCACGAAAGGCTACGGTTACGGCCGAGTTGCCATTTCGAGCAAACACGCATTGGCAATTGTGAATCGCGGCGGAGCGACAGCCGCCGATATCGTGGCTCTAAAAGAGCAGATTCAACATCGCGTGGAAGAAATCTGGGGCGTCCGTCTTGACCACGAACCGGTGATGGTGGGCTTCCAGGTTTCTGGAATGGAATGGTAGGGCGCCACCCCGGATCGCGACCCGGCTTTGTGAACTATGACCCCGCTTTTGGGTCCGGGCACAGCGATCCGGCCCCGACGGCGCGTCGAACTAGTCATCGGCAAGTTTTGCCGCCTGCTTAAATATCTCGACAAACATCGCGCGCGTCAGCTTGCCAGTCTGCGTGTTCTGGTTCGAGGGATGGTAGGAGGCGAGTAACACCCTACCATCGGGTAACCGGTAACTGGCGCCATGTTTGAACAGATAAGCTCTGAATAGATTGTTCTGCCGGCCGAGAAGCAGTGTTCGACGTTTCAAGTAGTTCAGGTAAGCGTCGAAACCGATCTTACCCAGAGCCACCACCACCTTGACCTTTTCTAATCCGTCAATTTCGCGATCGAGAAATTGCGAGCACTCGGCGAGTTCCTGCGGCGTCGGCTTGTTGGCGGGCGGAGCGCAGCGAACTGCAGCGGTAATGTACAAGTCTATTAGCTCAAGGCCATCGTTGCGATCCGTGGCATTGGGTTGGTTGGCGAATCCGGTCTCATACAACACGGGGAACATGAACTTTCCCGAGGCGTCGCCGGTGAATGGGCGTCCGGTGCGGTTGGAACCGTGCGCGCCGGGTGCTAAACCCATAATAAGGACGCGGGCATTGGCATCCCCAAAACCGGGGACAGGCTTCCCCCAGTAGTCGCAGTCGCGGTAAGCCCGGCGCTTTTCGCGAGCGATCTGCTCACGGTACTCTACGAGCCGCGGACAACGGGTGCAGGCGACAACCTCGTGGTTGAGAACGGCCAGCCAGTGCGGGCTTGGGCGCGGGCTATTTTTCGCTGTCAAGCTTGATTACCTCGGGTTCTTGAGTCTATCGAAACTCGAGAAACTCAGAAAACTGCCTGCGATCCTGAAGGTACGATATGTGACACATTTATGTGCGCTAAAGTACAGTATCAGCGGCATGGCGTTTGGCGATTATGACAACTAGGCTGAAATTACCTTCCTCATAGCCGCCTCCTGGGCCACGAACATCCCCGGCTCGCAGCCCTGCCGAGGGGCAGAGGAGTCCAGGCGAATGACTCACAGAATTCTTATTGTCGATGACAATTCGACAGTTCGATCTTCGCTGCGATCGTGGATCGAGACCAACGCCGATTTCCGGGTCTGTGGCGAAGCGGAAAATGGCGAGGTGGCAATTGCGAAGGTAGAAGAAATGCATCCGGACATCGTCATCCTGGATCTTCAGATGCCTGTCATGAATGGACTCGACGCCGCGCGCCATATCATTCGGCTCGCTCCGGAGACCGCCATGGTGATGTTCACGCTGCATCCTTCCGTAGAACTATTAAAGGCAGCCCGGGCCGTAGGCGTCAGAGATGTGGTATCGAAGACGGATCAGCTCTCCGACTCGCTGCTGGTTGCGCTGCGACAGATTTGCCCCTGACTAAGAACACGCCCGCCGCCGGCATCGTGAAAACTGCAAGTCAAAGCTACCTCTGAGTTCGTTCATTCGTTTGACGGTGCTCTCCTTCT
>JBAVUV010000060.1:0-5926 GCA_049696955.1 Candidatus Sulfotelmatobacter sp.
TGGCGGCTGAAACCATCCTTCGTTTCCTGAACTCCTTCTCTTGGAGCTGGTTATGGATCGCTACTTGATGTTAGGCGTTTTCATGCTTGGAGCCGGAACTGGCGGCCTCAGTGTGTTCCTGCAACAAATGGGTGTCCGATCCAGGTTCAAGACGGAAATTACAAACCAATTGGATAAAGCCCTCTTCGGCCCCGTGCGCCAACAGAGACGCTTGAACATCAAGCATATTGTGCATTTAAATTAATCTTACCCTGATGTTCCTCTCCCCGGCTCCGATTCCCCTAAGAAGCCGTGCCTTCTTGTGCTTACAACTGCACGTCTCAGCACCAGCACGACGTTCGGCCACTGGGACATGGCGTGCCGCTTTTGTGCTCCATGCGGGACCGCTTTTCTTCCTTGGCGACCATTATAGCCGGCACCCTGCGAGGGGTGGCGATTACGCCCCATTCAGTTTGCAGCACTATTCAGACGTGAGATCGAGTCAACATCAACTTTACCGCTAATGAAACCTAAAGGGCGAGAACCGCGTTACAACTTCCGAACAGCGAATCCATTAACTTCGGCGGCGACACCCCATCGGAGGGATCTCGCGATAGAATCCGCAGGCTTCAACTGAGCGAACGTCTTTTGGATCCGTCTGTTTCGACCGGCTGCGCTTTTGTCATTCTTAATACAGGGCTCACAATGCGATACCGCTGGAGAAAAAACCTAAGATAAGTGCATACGAACGCCTTGTGGGGCGACAATCGGCGCTCGGACTGGCGCGGCTGCCGTCGTGCCCGAGGAGGAGTAAGTGATGCATGAACTGTGCACGTCGAATGTTTCCAACGTAAGAATCGACCCAGCTCAATCTATTGCTGAGCCAAAGGCGGATGACTCGCAACCTGTTTAGTGTCGATCTCTGCATCAGCAGGCTCGCCCTGCTCCGTGCTCATGACTAGGGCACCGTTCCATGAAACATTGTACTTATTACGAAGATATAACGTGTTGCTTTTATCCGATAAAGCCGCAGACGGTAGATCGGCAAAACTGCTTCCCTTTGGAGTAAGCGATGGTCCGAAGCGAGCAAGAAGCAGGTTAGGAACTCGATTAGACCCGTTCTTAAGAAGAGACAAAAAAACCTTCGCACTTGGAAGTGCATTCTTGTAAACAGAGCCGTTCAAGAGAACAGTAGCTTCCCGATCCGCCTCTTCCTCCTCCGCCGGTGTCCTATGAATGTCGAGGCCTTGAAAATCGTGCTTGCCATTAAGTTCAAATATACTTTCCCCATATTCACGAGACGAACCGTGAGAGTGACCCAACATTATATGTGCCATCTGACGGGCAATGAGAACCGCAAGTACAGATTCGTCGGGAACGATATTCAGAAGTCCCCTACTTATGATAATAACTTTACCAACACTGAAGATCTCTGCTGGAGTCGTGAGAAGCACGCGGCATTGGATGTCGTCAGAGGGAACCTTACCAGCTACTGCGAGTCGTCGAACGATACCTTCCAAGGATCGTTCCACAGTTCCAGGCGTGGCCAGCAGGCCGTCATTATCCAAGAGCGCCACGGCGTCGTTTTGAGCCCCACGCGACCCGGCACCATGCCGTTGATGCTGCCAGACGACTGTATAGCCTCTATAGTGATTCAGGAGATTCCCGTCGGAGCGCGAGACCCGGCTATCGTTGAAATAGGCTATTGTGGGCAGCCACAGATCTCCCACGTGTTCTCGCCAGCTGTCGAACGCAAAGTATCTCCCCCGATAGTAATGGAGACGCGGGTGCGCTTTTGCATCAGTAAAGACTCCTTTTATCCTGATGATTCTCGCCGAGAAGGGCTCGACCCAGATGTCACCAACGAACATACCAACATAGTGCGAAGGTTTAGGGCGCACCGAGAAGAGCATACAGTCGACACCGTAGAGCTTTTGTCGCGCTTCATATTTAAGTAGGTATGTATCAGCATCAAATCCGGTCATATCCACAAAGAACATCGACAGTTGACCTAAGGGGAGCAGTTTTTCTCTGCCGATCCCGTTCGTGACAATGTATTTACTAAATGGACTCCTCGCGAACAATGAGCTTTCCACAGGCTCACCGTCATATAAATGGCCGAGATTAACCGCTGCCAAGAAGTATTTGTCGTCAATGACGTATTCACTCGCTTCATCGAGCCTGTTATCTAAGTCGTCGTACTGGATGTGTCCCATACTTTGCACGTAGCCCTCAGTGATTAGACGCGACGACTCCATTACCCTCGTCATGTCCTGCTCGGCCATGAATATACGGCGAGTCATCTCCTGGTAACTTAAGCCGTTTAATTCGGCTAGCGGTGGCCCGCTATCGTCTTGGGATTGTGAACATGGAGAGAACGATAACAATAATAAAAACACCGGTAACCAGCGCATCACCAATAACCTCCGAAAGCCGATGCCTAGAAACACCCGCGACTGTACCATTGGATACCGCCGCGAAAATGGTCAATACTGCCCCATGTTGCTCCGAGGTATCCCGCTGGTTTCCAGTACCCACGAGGGAGGTGCCAGATTCGGCCGGTATAGGCTATCAGTGTATCGAGAGCAGTTTCTGGGACAAACTCGAACAAGATGTTGTTTATGTACAGCGAACCGCGACTTGGGAGTGAATCAAGAGCATCATCGCCCTCAGCACATCGATGATGGGCCAGTCCTTGATGGGTTGTCTCGGCGTCGAAGACGATCGCCCCCAGGTAGACAATGTGCGCGGCCCACATTTTCTTGTCCCAGACTGGAGAGATGCGGGGAGCATTCGCCACTTGATTTGTCGGATAGTCCACTTTCCACGCGAAAGGCGCAACTGGCGTCGAAGGCTGTGGCTTCGGCATATCTGGAAGGTCCGCTGGAACCGGCGCAATAACACTCGAAGATGCCGTTGCTGCTCCGGTTGTGTCTTCCTCCACGGCAGCGTTCGACTCCGGGCGGGCACAAGTTATACACACCGGCTGTTGGTTAACCGTGCCCGGAGAGGTTTGGGCCTGCCCAAGTCCGAAAGGCAGCAACGAGAAGCATGCCAGCAGATGGTACCGTCGCATGGAACTCCTATTCATCGAAATCGATTCAATAGACATTTACTAGAAGCAACTCATTATTCAGTTGCTGAATGATATGCACATGGCGGCTCTGGGTAGTGTGAGCAATGAACATTGGGAACTGGTTAATTTGTGCATAATTCCATTTCGGGAAGGAACTCGCGTAAGCAGGGATCGACGAAGAGTAGCTTTCCGACTCGCTGCCGAACTGGCATTCCTATACAGCAAGCTTGCGTGTGGTTATCAACTTGGCGGATGCCTCTCCCGAGAGGTCGGTAGTTGGAAGCCGCGTGCCGATTCTTCTGATACACGGATTGGCTGATGACAATATTTTGCACCAACAATCGGAGGAAATTCGTGCCCGCAACCCGGCTGACATAGCTCTATGGAGGTACCGCATGCTGGTCATTGCGGTGCGGTGAATGCCGCTGGAAAAGAGTTCGACACGCGAGTGCTTGGTTGGTTTAGCTCGCATGACCGTGATTTCCGGCTTGTCAATGGGACTGGTTCAAAAGGCCTCTCTTCGGTTGCTCCGCAAGTCGTTGAGCAATAAGGGACGGGGCGTGCGTTCTTGGGTAACCGTTGGGGATTAGTCGGATAAGATCACTATGACACTCTGATGACCTGTGGGAAATCGACCCTCGCCACAGAAAAGGAGAGCGAGATGCCAACACCTTTAGTTCCTGTTGCTCAATACTTGCGAAAATCTTCAGAACACCAACAGTACTCGTTAGCTTTCCAGTCCTCCGCCCTGAAGTCGTACGCCGAGAAGAATAATTTCACGATTGTCCAGACGTACACCGATTCGAAAAGCGGTTTGGTCCTCAAACGCCGAAAAGGTCTGGTGAAACTGCTTCATGATGTGGTCGCCGGGGGGCAGCCTTACAAGGCCATTCTCGTTTATGACGTAAGTCGCTGGGGAAGATTTTTAGATGCTGATGAATCGGCTCATTATGAATTTCTTTGTAAAAGGGCAGGAATACCGGTCCACTACTGTGCCGAGACATTCCCGAACGACGGCTCAATGCCTAGCGCCATCATGAAATCTGTGAAACGCGTAATGGCCGCAGAGTTCAGCCGAGAATTGTCCGAGAAGGTCACTTTGGCGATGACGCGTATGGTCCGGGACGGTCTTTGGCCGGGGTCTATGCCGGGATACGGTCTTCGGCGGTTGTTGGCATCTAACGACAGGACGCCAAAGTGCCCGATGAGGTTTGGCCAGAGAAAGAACCTCAGGTTTGATCGCACGCTCATCGTCCCCGGGCCGCCTGAAGAAGTTGAAATCGTGAAGGAAATTTTCCGTCTTTATACTGGGGAAAAGAAAAGTTTCCTCCATATCGCAGGAAGGTTGAACACTCTCGGCATTCCACGTGTTTGCAACGATTCCAATGTCCCTTGGACGTATCAGGCTATCAGACAGATCGTCCTCAATGAGAAGTACACCGGATCGCTGATCTGGGGGCGCTATACCCAAAAGTTGAGATCTAACTACAGGCCGGTGCCCAAAGAGAAGTGGATTGTTGTACCAAATGCATTTAGGCCCATCATAGATCGGCAGGCATTCGAGGCCGCACAGTCAATTTGGTTGCGCAAAACACGCCGTCTTTCTGATGAGCAATTCTTGGAGCGCCTCCGGTCGCTGTTGAAGAAGAAAGGAAGGCTTAATGCAAGAATCATCAATGAGTCGTCGTTAACTCCTTCCTGTACAGCCTATGAAGGGAGATTCGGGAGCCTCGACAAAGTATACGAACTCATCGGCTACAAACGTACTGATACGTACGCGCTGAGGCAACTTTCCCATACCCACATGTTGGGTCTGTACCGTTCAGTGTACCGTCGTCTTCGGCGTTTATTTTCTGATCTCAGAGCGACACATCAGAGTCCCATTTCTCGTCCTAAGAAGCTATGTTTCTCAACTGGAGTGACCATCGTTGTGGCAGTCTGTCCTGCTGAGAAAACTTTGAGAGGGAAGAGGCGTTGGCGATTCGAATCGAGATACGCTGAAACGAGTGGCCTTCCTACACTTCTGTGCTTATGTAATGGATCGAATAAGAACATTGCTCGCTTCGTTTTGGTTCGGAATGCCTCACACATTCATACCGTCGCAATGCTGAAGGAAGACGATGAGCGACTGAAGGGTGGAATAAGGTTGAGACATCTTCGCGATTTTGCTCGAGTGGCTCATCGAATGAGCAGGATCAGCTAGCCCGGCAGCAAAACGGGCGCATTCTGAATCGGGGGAAGGTCCACTGCTCCGGCCCAATTTGCTGAGCGCTAGAGGTGCGCAGAGACCACCGAATCTGTAGCGAGCACATTCAGCGCGGAATCGATTCGTGGTCTTCGGTAATCACCGAGGTCGTTCAGGGCACCTTGTATTTAGCAAAAAGGTATATTCACGGGCAGCAGTCGATCTGGCGAAACACGGACGAAAGGCCGCCGAAAATAGGGCCGCGAAACGCAGCCTTCGTGGCCCCATATAAATTGGGTGCCTGCTGAGCCAGAAGATTAGGATGTAGGTGGGTTAAATTATTGAGGTCGGCGCTCGGCAGCCGTTTTTCGCCAGATGTTTTTCTTGCATGGGGAACGTTAGGAGATTCCTTACTCGTTGCCCAGAACTAGCCCACGATGAGAGAGTGCCAGCATTCCTAGGATTAGCAATGCCCAGAGCAAGCAGCTTGCGGAGGCTAACCAGTAATGAGGCTGCTTTAGAGTAAAGAAGAGTTTGGAACGCCGTATGATAAAGCGATTTGCCATGCTCTCACCCTTGAAGAAAACGGAAGCAAAAGAGAGCAAGCACTCCCCGATAGGCATGATGGCTTCTCTTGCTTCCTATTTCAGCTCAGAGAGATGTGACCGTATCAGGCGCAAGAATTA
>JBAVUV010000061.1:0-6449 GCA_049696955.1 Candidatus Sulfotelmatobacter sp.
CGGGACAAATGCAAGTGAAGGCGCGCAGACTTCCTTTAAGTCAATACTGTCAGCGATCTCTTCCGCTATGCCGTCATTGCTTGAGGCGCACAAGCTCAGTTCGCGTGCGGCGCAGGTGGGCTTCGACTGGCCGAACATGGAGGGTTTGTTCGATAAGCTTGCCGAGGAGACTTCAGAGCTTCGCCAGCATTTGCAGGAATTCCCTGCACCCGGCCCACGCCCGGAAGGCCGTGGCGTAGCTGGTTCCGGACGGCAGACCGTTCCTGAAGAGTTGCGAGAGCGTCTGGAAGAAGAGGTTGGAGATCTGTTCTTCGTGCTGGTTAACATCGCGCGGTATCTCTCGCTCGATCCGGAATCAGCCTTGCGTAAAACCAATCGTAAATTTCGTCGTCGCTTTCAGTTGATGGAGCATCGACTGGATGAAAACGGGGGCACGCTCGAAAGCGCCTCGATGGATGAACTTGACTCCCTGTGGCAGCAAGCCAAGCAGCAGGAGAAGCGATCGTGATCTCGGATGCGATTGCGATCCGGCGCTGTCAAGGGCTTGAAGAGCTGCGCGCCTGCGTTGCCTTGCAGAAGGAAGTCTGGAACTTCACGGACTCGGAACTGGTTCCGCTGCGAATGTTCGTCGTGGCGGAAAAAGTTGGCGGACAGGTAATGGGCGCTTTCGACGGCGAAAAAATGGTGGGCTTTGCGCTTTCTGTGCCCGGCACTCGCTCCGGCCGTGTCTATCTTCACTCGCACATGTTGGCCGTGCATAAGGATCACCGCAACGGAGGGCTGGGACGCCGTCTCAAGCTGCTGCAGCGGGAAGATGCGCTGGCTCGCGGCATCGAGCTGATCGAATGGACGTTCGATCCCCTCGAAATCAAGAATGCCTATTTAAATATTGAAAAACTGGGAGCGATCGCGCGGCGCTATAACATCAACCAGTACGGGATCACATCCTCGCCATTGCAGGGCGGCCTGCCCAGCGACCGGCTCATCGCCGAGTGGTGGCTGAAATCCAGGCGCGTGGAGACTTTGCTGGCAACGGGAAAGGTTCCGGCATTCGAAAAGCGGTTAGCAGTTGAAGTGCCGGCGCAGATTTACGAGTGGAAAGCTGCGGCAGAATCTCGCAGCAAGGCGCAAAAGGTACAGGAGCGAAACCGCGAACAGTTTCTAGGCGCTTTCGAGGACGGGTTCGCCGTGTTAGGTTACGAGCGCGACGCGGCCGGAAACGGCAAGTTCCTGCTTGGCAGTTGGAATGAGAACTTTTCGTACGCGTCGCAAGAATAATCTGTTAGAAAGGCAGGTCGTGTAGAGAGTCTTTCGATACCAAGCGTCTTTTTCTGTGACTCAGCGTTGAATTCCCTCGGCTGCCCCTATGAAGATAGAAGCCATCACTCTCCGCGAGATTCAAATGCCGCTCGTGCACTTTTTTGAGACGAGCTTCGGGCGCACATACAGCCGGCGCATTCTTCTGCTCACCGTTCATTGTGATGGTGTGAATGGGTGGGGCGAGTGTGTGGCCGGCGAAAATCCTTTTTACAGTAGCGAGTGGACCGAAAGCAGTTGGCCGACTATCACCCGCTATCTTGCCCCGGCTTTGCTTGGGTGCGATCTGGACTCTGCACGCGACTGTGCCGCGCTATTCGCGAAAGTGCGCGGGCACCGCATGGCGAAAGCCGCCCTCGAAAATGCTTTGTGGGATGCGGAGGCGAAACAGAAAAGCATGCCTTTGTGGAAACTGCTCGGGGGAACGCGAACTGAAATCCCTTGCGGAGTCTCGATTGGCATTCAGGATTCTATCGAGCAGTTACTCGAAAAAATCCAGATCGAACTGGCCGCCGGCTACCGCCGCATCAAAGTTAAGGTGAAGCCTGGGTGGGACGTGAACGTTCTGGAGAAGATTCGTTCACGCTGGGCTGACATTACGCTGAGCTGCGACGCCAATTCCGCCTACACTCTGGATCAGGTTGAACATCTCCGAGCCTTCGATCAATTCAATCTGCTAATGATCGAGCAGCCGCTGTGGGATGACGATATTTTTTACCATGCGCGGCTGCAAAAAGAATTGCGAACCGCCATTTGTCTGGACGAATCGATCGTAAACGCGCGCGCGGCTGCCGCGGCCGTTGAGACCGGCGCCTGCCGCATCATCAATATTAAAGTTGGACGAGTGGGCGGGTTCAGCGAGGCGAAAAAAATCCACGACGTCTGCCACTCGCAAAAAATCCCTGTCTGGTGCGGCGGGATGTTGGAATCCGGTATCGGCCGCGCCCACAATATCGCGCTTTCTACCTTAGAGAATTTCAGCCTGCCGGGAGATGTTTCGGCTTCGAAGCGGTACTGGAAGGAAGACATTATTGATCCGGAAGTGCAGGTGTCCCCGCAAGGAATGATTGCCATCAGCGACCAGGCTGGTACAGGTTACCGAATCAAAGAAGACTTGATTGAGAAATTAACCACTCGTAAGGAAACCCTTCGCGCCAGCGCTTGAACTAAAACCGCCGATTGCCCTAGCGGGATTTATTAGCGGTCTTGTCGGTTTCAACGAAGTGGTTTTGCGCCAGCTTTACTTCTTCCGCTTTTAGCATTTCTACGCCTTGGGCAAATGTGGTGCCATCAGGCACGCGGCGGAAGTCGCTAAATTCCTCTTCAGACTTGATGGCGAGACTCTTAAACAGCAGAATTTTCCCGGTAAAGTTCAGGGCCATATGCGAAACTTCCCAGCAATCGTTGCCAACGTCTCGCTGCTCCACAAGAAAATGTCCACCCGGGTCGAGGTGGCCTAAAATGCCCCAACCAAAAGCGACTTCTCTAAATAATGTCCCATCGATTTGCGCGATGCGGCGGGCTACCGGATCGATTACCAAAACACCGTTCATGCCAACCAGAACCTGCTCTGCATGAGTAGGAGGCTGGTAGGCAGGATTAGGCCGAAACTTCAGGCGCAATAAAGTCCGCCCCGGGCCCCCCAGGTGATCGTCTCCAGCCTCTTCTCCGTCGTATTGGTATAGAAAAGCATCGGGCAGGGCTTTTACAATCCGCAGGGTGCGATCGGCATTCTCCTGCTCTTGCGCATGTTTGCGTCGAAGCTGTTCAGCGTTGCTTGCGAGTCCTGCCAAACGACCGTTTTCGTTCTGCGCATCCTGGGGCGCCAATGGTTTGTCGTTATAGGCGATGGTTAGGCCTGCCATGGCATCGCGGGTTTCCACATAGAGACGGGTTTGGGAACCTTGGGGGGTCTGCTTGCGGGCGCGAAACATATGTTTCGCGGAATTATTATTTGCGGCGACTTCATTGGCGGCTGTTTCCCGCACCAGTTGCAGGCAAGACGCTGAGTCGTAAGACGGGGCGCCAGCGGTTGCAGCGAAAATTGCGGAGACGTTCGCTCCCGCGACCAGAGCAACCAGAAGAACCACGAGAGCGGGCCGCAGGTTTATCCTGATTCGGCTTTTCATAGGGGCTGTTTCTCCCGCTTGCCAATGGAAGTGTATCAATTAAGTTTTAATCGATCTCTACAGGAAAACGAGTATTTTCTTTGCGACCAGGCAAGCGCTTGCCGGGTACTCCGTGCGTTGCGTATAGTCGATACAGTACTTTGGTAACGGTTTCTCCGCTTGGAATGATGATCCCAGAGGAATCGCGCACGGATCCTGTGGCAATTATCCCGTATCGATAGGAGCGCGTCCAGTGAGCACACCAGCCAGTGGTTTGGCGCAAATCGGCAAATCGGTTGTCATCAAAGGCGAACTTTCAGGCAGTGAAGACTTGTATCTGGATGGCCAGGTCGAAGGCAGTATCGCATTGAAGGGTAACAGTTTAACCGTGGGACCCAACGGTCAGGTCAAAGGTAGCGTCGAGGGCAAGGGCGTGGTCGTCCAGGGAAAACTCGAAGGGAACATTCAGGCGAGTGACCGAGTGGAGTTGCGCAAATCGGCGGTGGTTAATGGGGACATCTCGGCGCAACGCATTTCCATTGAAGAAGGAGCTTTCCTGAAAGGCAAGGTTGAGATCCACCGCTCGGATGGAAAGTAGTTTTCCCGGCTTGGTATTGATTAAAATGGGAATGAGTGGCGCGGCGGGTTGCATGTCGGGCCGGAGCAACAGCTCAGGATTGGTTGGCACAGGTGCGCCAACCTTGGGAAAAGTGATCAGCAGACTAGGAAGTTAAGTGTCGTCCGTCTCGCAGACCTTCATGAAATTTTTTCGGGGTTCTTCCGGACCGGAAACGATTCCGGCACAGGGTTCGCAGAAGCTCATTCGTCGCTCAAGCGGTTTGAGCGAGCTGTTGCGCTCCTGGGAGTCCGCCGAAAATCTGTGCGTGCTTGACCTAGGATCCACTTCGCCCACCAATATTCGTCACTTCACGGAACGCGGCCACCGAATCTACAGTGAAGATCTGCTTACGGCTTCCACCGATCCCGAACTTTTGACTAAAGACGAGCAGGGAAGTGCAATCCTCGACAGCCGCAAGTTTCTCGCCGATAACCTGGTCTATCCCGCGGCTCACTTCGATGTGGTGCTGTGCTGGAATCTTTCGGACTATCTCGATGAGAGCCTGGTGAAGCCTGTGGTCGGACGTCTATGGTCGGTGC
Source organism: Candidatus Sulfotelmatobacter sp. (assembly GCA_049696955.1). Taxonomy (GTDB): domain Bacteria; phylum Acidobacteriota; class Terriglobia; order Terriglobales; family Acidobacteriaceae; genus Sulfotelmatobacter. Next base: position 4,584 of record JBAVUV010000061.1, read on the forward strand.
TAAAGCCCGGCGGAATGCTGCTGGCATTTTTCCATACCCGCGATGCCGGGCCGGATTCTCCTTGTCACCGCTTTCACATTGTTGGCGCTGACACGCTGGAGATGCAGAAAATTGAGTTGCGCCGCGAAGCTCGCCGTGGGCCCACTGGCGCAGTGCATACTGCCATTTCAGACGGATTTCAGTTGCAACGCGTGTTCAACAACCGGCACATCGAAACCCTCTTTCGCGACTTCGCCTCTATTAAATTTTTTCTTGCTCGCGATAATGTAAGGGAAGTGCTGGTCGTCCGCTAGGCGATTCGCTTTTCTGAATCGGAATTTCTCCAGATGATCACTGCCATGCGGTAGAGGAAGTGGCGGGAAATCTCCAGGCGCACCGGCAGTTCGAAACCATCAGATGGAAGTATGCATTCAATCTCCTTTGGCACATAAGCCCTGCGCACTGACGTCAGCCCATCCAGCCAGGCTACGCGGTTCCACATAATTGGAAAGCCGGCATAGGCCGCTGCCAGATGTAATGGGTGGCGCACGAGGTCGTTAATCAGCACCGCCCGGCGGCTTACTCGCAACGCCTCGCGCACGAACAACAGCAGTTGTTGTGGGCTAAGATGATGCGCGAAGAGGCTGCAACTCACCACGTCGAACGCCGCATCCTTAAAAGGAAGGCTAAGCGCATCGCCGACGATGCGATTTTTCTCGGCGCCCTTCCGAAAGCCATGATCGGAATCCGAGAGGTGGGAATGCGCCATATCCAGCAGAGTTACATCGACCACGATTCCCCGACGTCCCAGCCTCCGTCGCACAATCTCTGGAACCTCGCCAGAGCCGGCAGCGACTTCCAGCAGAGAAAGTCGCTTTACTCCCGCCGCCTCAGCCACATGATTTACCATTTTCTGCGTGGTTGCGACCCCGCCAAACCAGCGGTTGACCCTCCCCAGGACGGTTAGCACAGCTCGAGCTTCGCGAGGCGAGCAAGTGTCAGAATCGAGAATCTCCGGTGCGTCGACTCTCTGCATAGGAGTGAGTTTTGATGCTGGGATGACGGAGCGTTCGCCGAAGCTAAACTTCCGCCAGTTCTTCTTCCAGCAACTGCTTGTTATACAGGTCGCTGTAGTAGCCGTTCAAGGCGAGCAGTTCGTCGTGTGTGCCTAACTCCACGATCTTGCCGTCATGCAGCACGGCGATACGGTCGGCGTTGCGTACTGTGGACACGCGATGAGAGATGAAAATTGTGGTGCGGCCCTGCATGACTTCGCGCAAGTGATTCAGGATCTTGTCTTCGGTATGAGTGTCAACGCTGGAGAGCGCGTCATCCAGAATAAGTATGCGTGGGTTACGGATCAGAGCGCGAGCGATCGCGGCGCGCTGTTTCTGTCCGCCCGAAAGTGTGATTCCACGTTCGCCAACCATGGTTTGATAACGATCGGGAAAACCCTCGATATCGTCAGCAATGTTGGCGGCATCGGCTGCATCGTAAATTTCCTGGTCGGTGGCTGACTCGACACCCAACGCGATGTTTTCGCGGATGCGATCGCTGAACAGGAATGTTTCCTGTGGCACGAAGCCAATGCGGCTGCGCAGTGACGACAGAGAAAACTCGCGGATTGGCCGCCCATCCAGCAGAACCATTCCCGGCGCAGCATCGTAGATTCGCGGAATCAAACTGACCAGGGTGCTTTTCCCTGAGCCCGTCGGACCCACGATCGCCATACTGCTGCCTGCTGGAATGCGCAGATTCAGATTGTGCAGCACGGGTTTGCCTTCGTATTCAAAACTCAAGCCGCGAAATTCGATTTCGCCCTTTACCTCGCGAGTTGCGGCGCCGGATTCGTCCTTGATGGCAGGCTTCTCCTGCAGAATTTCATTC
>JBAVUV010000062.1:0-1524 GCA_049696955.1 Candidatus Sulfotelmatobacter sp.
GATCGACGAAATCCAGTCGGCCGACGTGCTCGTGCTGAATGAGCTCGACTGGGGCATGAAACGAAGCGATAACCAGGCCGTGGTGAAGGATCTGGCCGAAACGCTCAAGATGAATTGGGCCTATGGAGTTGAGTTCATAGAGGTCGATCCAAAGGTGTTAGGCACCCAATCATTCGCAAACGTAAAGAACGAAGCCGAGCGAAAGGAGCTGGAGGACCTGTTCAGCGTCGACAAAGACCGGGTTCTTGGCCTGCATGGCACCGCAATCCTCTCGCGTTATCCCCTTCGGGATGTGAAGCTCGTGCCCTTCAAGTATCAGGCTTACGATTGGTACAACGAGGAAATGAAATATGGAAAACTAGAGGCTGGGAAACGCAAGGGTGCAAGCCTCCTCTTTGGAGAAGAAATCGTGCGCGAGGTGCGCCGCGGAGGGCGCACCAACCTGATCGCCACCATCGATGTACCTGAACTTCCCGAGCAGAAGGTAACCATCGTGGCCGCCCATCTTGAGAACCGCACCACACCGAAGGGCCGGACTGAGCAGGCAGAAGAACTTCTTGAACTGATTCGCCCGATTCGCAATCCGGTGATCGTCGCCGGCGATATGAATACCACGGGAACGGATGGCTCGGTGACCAGCATAAAATCGGCAGCGCTGAAAAAGCTGAACAGCCCTTCGTTTTGGGCCACAAAAGGGATCAAGTATGCCACAGGAGTGGGTTTCGGCATGGATATGGCTACGTTCGCCTTTAAGACGACGAAGTTCCAGGGCGACCCAACCGCCTCGGGGGTTCCTCTACTAGCGGCCAATCCCGAACAGGGATTCTTCAAGGACTTGGACAAGTTCCGTTTTGAAGACGGTACCCAGCTCGATTATCGCGGCGATGCCGGACTCTCATTGAACGGGCGTGACGGAACCTTAGGCAATTCCAACGAGCGCGCCGGCAAGGGATTTGTCACAACCTTCTCCTTGCCCCGGACGCTGGGAGACAAAGGAAAATTCAAGCTCGACTGGATATTCGTAAAAGCGTATCTGAAAGACGATCCTAAGTCGGTCGAGTCCTATCGCTTTGCCCCTGCCTTCGCGCAGACCATGGATGACGCAAACCAGGCACTGGATGAGCCCCTATCGGACCATTCTGCAATCACGGTAGTTCTCCCGCTCGTCCGGCCGGCTTCGCCAGGACCAAAGATATGAGGCCTCGGCCTAACGCATCAGGCTTTTCGGTCGACCTGAAGCTCGAGAACACCACTATCAGGAACCACACATCATGTGGAAGAAAATCTTCAGGTTCAGGACTCTCCTCGTTCTTTCGATCCTGGTGTTCTATTGTCTAATCCTTTTCCGCAACCTGGATGAGGGAAAGCGACGCTCCCTACAGCTGCGGGACGATACAGATGCAGCTGACCATGTCGCCATGTCCGTTCTCGTTACCGGGGTCAACACAGCAACGCAAGAGCTCACGGTACAGATAGCTCTGCGCCCTCAAGGAGCTCTGGCGCAAGATGAAGTGACTCCAGCGG
>JBAVUV010000063.1:0-6135 GCA_049696955.1 Candidatus Sulfotelmatobacter sp.
CCGGCGGGAATGTACGGACCGGCGTCGGGGCCTAGCGGCGCATCATTATCGACCGGAGCCGGCTTGCCGGCGGGAAGAGGTGAGGGGCGGTGGAAAAAGAATTCCGCAGGCCGGCGTGGAGCGACGCTCGGACCGCCGTGAGGTCTCACAGTGGGCCCTTCCAAAGGTTGACCTAAACTGATGGGCGTTGAGAGTGGGTGAAATGAGGGCATTCCTACTTGTCGCAACAGCGGCAAGATCAGCAATAAGCTGGTGAGCAAGGCCTGCAATCCGAACGAGCTCAGAATTGTGCCTCCGCGGCGGACACGCTCTGCCCAGGATGATTCAACTGTCGCGGCAAACATATTTGGGTTAAGCATGGCGTCCTCCTGAAGGTGTTACTGCTAAGGACACCGGAAACTTCTGGTTTGGCGGGGCTGTCGAAGAAATAAAAAGGCCGCGCGGGGCGCGGCCTCAGGGAACTTTTGCGACACATATGGTGTCGCAGAAAAACTACTTGCCGGGTGGCGTAGTGGACTTGGGAGCCGCCGGCTTGGGAGTCGTGGGCTTCGGCGTTGCTGGCCGGACCGACGCACCGGGAGCTGCCGGAGCCGGTACACCGGACTGCGCGTTGTAAAGGTCTACAACTGCCCTGGTGATATCGCCTTGCTCGCCGTACCACAGCAACGGACTCTGAGGCCAGGGATTGGAAGTATCCATCACCATGGCATAGCCGCCCTCCTGCGCATGCTTCACAATGACGGGGGCCATTTTCTGCAGAATGCGCTGGAAGATTTCTTTCTGCTGGTTCTGCGCGTCTTCCTGAGCGTCCTGCACGGAACGATCAAAGGACTTCTTTTTGGTCTCAATTTGTTTGACGAGGGTCGCTCGGGCGTCCTCGTTCAACTTGTCCCCCTGGGTCTGCAGTTGTTTTTGCAAACTCTCCAGTTCGTCGTTCTGAGCTTTCAGTTCGTTTTGTTTGGGCTCCAGCTTCTTGCGTAAAGCTTCGAAGTCGCGCTGACCTTCGTTGCTGCCCATTACGGCTTGTTCAATGTTGATGGTGCCGAGCTTGGCGCCGGTACCGGTCGCAATGGGAGTAGGGGGTGCCGAAGTTGCGGGCGAAGTGGCCCCACCCGCGGGGGCAGCCGCACTCGAGGTTTGGGCGAAAGCGGAGATCATGGAGAAGACCGCAATGGCCAGGAAAGAACGCAGAAGCTTGCTTGTCATCGGATTCGCTTAAACTCCTTGGAACTTTAATTCCGGGAAACATGCTTCGAAAACAGGCTCCGAAGACATGGTTCCGGGAAAGACTCAGATTTACCCTTTTTCAGGCAACGCTGGGAAGGCGTACTGGATTGCCAGCATCACACGCCGGGGTTGCGGACGTGTCCTCCACTCCTGGTCAGCTTTCTGCAATGGTGTGGATCGAAGTCATTATAGAGAGCATCGTCGGGCGGCGTCAAACGCGGCGTGGGGTTCGGTGGTGCCTTGATGCAACAGTGTTGAGACACAGCCATTGGTTCATTAAGTCTGTCGTGCGGATGGAGGGCGGAGCGAGGTTGTTGGGGACTACGGTTGGATGCGGGGTTTCCGGAGGGCTCGAATTTTTAGAGGGCTCGAATTTTTTAGAGGGATGGGTCGTGGAATCCCATCCTTGCGCAAAGTGCGCGCAAGGGTGGGGCACCCGGCTGAAGCCGGTTCCAACGCTGGTATTCGCAATCGCAGCGTTGCGCCACCCCAAATCGATGTGGGCACACTGAATCGGATGCATTCGCTGGCGAAGGAGCCGGGCTTTGCCAGGCCGGACAGCCGGGGGCGGCTGTCCCCACATTGTGCTTGAGGCGAGGGATCGCTGCGCGATTCTTCACTGCTGCGCTAGCCTGACACGGCCATCCTCCAGATGCTTAGAACGTGGTGGCGACGGTGAAGCGGAATGTCTTGCGGGGCTCGCGAAGCAGGAACGTGGGCGCGTAGGTGTTGACGGCCAAATGATAGGTATAGTCGCCGGCCGCGGTGTTGGGGAACATGTCGCGAGTGATCGGAATCGGCGGAGTGGCGGGGTTATTCAGGCGCAGCGGGTTGTAGGCCCAATAGATGCGGAACGGAGCATTGACCACGGGCAGGAACATCTGAAGTTCGAGACCGGTGGACATGCGCGGCCGCCAGTTGGTCTGCCCCAGGACTTGCAGCTGTTGCTTGGGCAGGGGGTTCAGGAAGCTGCCGGGAGTACAGCCGGTACCGGTGGCAGTAGCTGTCCCCTGATCCTGCGCGGGACATCCGAAGAGCTGGCCAGTCACTTGAAAGTATTGCTGATCCGCAATCTGCAGCTGCGACGGACGCACGATGGGATCGATTCCTGCGTCCATGAATGGAGCGATGGCCACGGGTCCGTAGATGGTGATGCGGTACTCGAAATTGGTGACGATACTGAGGTCGCCGCCGGGGAATGTGATCTGGTCCACCGGGATCGGCACAGTCAAGGGGCCGAGCAGCGGATTCAGCGGGTTCTTGAGGACGGGAGTTCCGTCAGGATTGGTAAGCGCGATGGAACCGACGCTGGGCAGGAAGGCCACCGGAGAGACCGAGCGGATATCGAAACCGCGGAGATCGTTCTCGCCGCCCATGTAGGAGCGCTGGAACGGCGGCGCCACTAAGCCGGCGTAGCCAGTGATGAAAGATCCCTGAACGTTGAAGCCAAAAGCGTTTCTCCGGTTCTGGACCGGAATAAATCTTTTGTATTGGATGATGGGCCGAACCGAGCGAACCGTGCCGCCCAGTCCAGCAATTTCCGCACCCAAAGTAAATTGCTGCCCATGATGGGGTGAGATTGGGCTATCGATCGTGTTGAAGGAGAAGTTGGGGAAGATTTTGCTGGTAATAATTCCCTGCAAGGCGTTGGGCCCGGAAATGCCGCGGAAGGCAATGAACTCGAACAGATTTCTGGAAGCGCTGCTCAGAGCCAGCAGCGAGGATCGATCAAACGAGTAAGTGATACCGATGCGCTTGAAGGAGCGGCGCAGCGGGTAGCTTAACGAAGTGGTGAATCCGGCGCTGGACTGGGTGTAGTTCTGCAGGTTCTGCAGTACGGTGTTGGGCAGGTTCAGGGTTTGCCCGCTGAAAATTGAAAGCTGCCGGGCCTGGTTATAGCTCACCTTATTCAGGTAAACGTTGAAACCGAACTGCAGAGGGCGGTCGAACACGTACGGCTGAGTAAAGCCAAAACGCACGCTACGCGCCAGGTTTCCGAGGCTGGCCTGCACCTGAAGCGTCTCGCCGAGACCGAGGAAGTTATTCGTTGCGTAATTGATGCCGATGAAAGCGCCTTCCAGCCCGCTCACGCCGCCATTCAGTCCGATACTGTTCTTGCCCTTTTCATGGACCTTGAGCGTGAGGTCGACCAATCCATCTTTCTCGTCCAGTTTGCGGTCGGTGATATTGGGATCCTCGGGCTTTAATTGATCGAAGTATCCCAGCTGATTCAGGCGGAGCAAGCTTAATTCCCAGAGACGCGAGTTGTAGATGTTGCCTTCTTCGAGAGCGATCTCGCGCCGGATAACTTTGTCGCGGGTTGTGGTGTTGCCCTGGAACTCGATGCGGCGAACATAAAATTGCTTGCCTTCGTCCACGTCAACATCGAGGAAAATCTGTTTCTTATCGTCGTCAAACCTGGTCTCGGGCACTGAAGTGAAATTGATGTAACCTTGCTCGCCATAGGCTTTGCGCAGATTTTCCAGGCCTTTGCCGATCTTATCTTTGCTGAAAATGTCTCCATCTTTAATAGGAAAGAGATTTCGCAGTGCCTTCACGTTGGAGACTGCTTTGTTGTTCTTGAAGGTAATTCCACCCAGGGTATAGCGGTCGCCTTCCTCGATGGGCATCGTGATGTCGACGGCTTTGCCCGGGCCACCCTGCAAAAGCGGAATGTGCGTTCCCTTGTGTCCGGTGTCGTGAATCTGCGTTTTGGGCTGATCCACGATGACTTTGAAATATCCGCGATTCTGGTATTCGTTGCGGACGCGTTCGGTATCTTCATCGAGCTTGGTGGCATCGTAGGTTCTTGCGAAGATGTTTTCCAGAAAGATTGAGTGCGGGATGCCAATGGGACGCAAATTCTTCATCGAATAACGCAAGATCCGCGTCTTGACATTCTTGTTGCCCTCGAACTTGATCTTGCCAACTTTCACCTTGGGACCTTCTTTGACCACGAAGGTGATACCGACCGCGGCCGGAGGAATCTGGCGAATCTCGGTGCGGATGGTGGAAAACTGGCGGCCGTGTTCGGCGAGCAGGCCCTTGATGGCGACTTCCGCCTTCTTTAATTTCGTCGGATCGTACTGGCTTTCCACCGACAAGCCGACCTTTGCTTCTTTGAATCGATCGAGCACGTCGCTGGTCGAGACCGAACTAAGGCCGACGTAGTTGATCTCGCGGATGGTCGGCTTCTCTTTGACCTGAATAATCAGGCGCCAGCCCTTGGGAGTTTCTTCGCGCGAAAAGCGGATGTCCTCGAAATAGCCGGTATTCCAAAGGGCATTGAAGTCGCGCTCGAGCGCGGCGGGATCGTAAATGTCGCCGGGGTGGGTGAAGATGCGAGCCTTGATGGTTTCTGAGGGAATTCGCCGATTGCCGGTGACGTTGATCTCGGAGATGACGTCGGTTTGAGCCCAACTTGCTGAGGCCAGAAAGACTCCAAGCAGAACTCCCAGTACCCACCCGCACCATTTCATTCGGCGACAAAGCCGTGCGAATGAAGGAGATGGAGTGGGTGTGGCGCCGGAAAGGCCGCAGCCGTTCTCAGGCACAACAGTGTCCGTATGAAAGCGAAAGCGAATCGCTACGACCTCAGCCTTTCGGATGTAGGAAAACGACAATTATACGGTAGAGAACGAGAAAGCGTCCAAGGTACCGCTCTCGCGGCGGTTTCACGGAACGGAGCTGGTTGACTCCACTTCAACCAAGACGGAATAAAACGTTGCGGAGTTGCCCAAGTCCGAAAGTTTTTCTGAGGTGAGCACGTTGATATTACGAAAGCCCGGGCTCAACTTTGCCCAATTCAGCCGGGCGGAGACGACTCCGGGCTGAACTGCGCCGTCCACCCGGGCTTTTAATAAAATTTCTCCTCGATGGTTGTACACCTTTACGGTGGATCCGTCGACAATACCGCGGGCACGAGCATCCGCGGAATTTATTTCCAGGAGATCAGTTTCTTCCATTCGCTGGACGGAAGGCTGGTTGGAAAAAGTTGAGTTCAGGAAATTGTCGGCTTTGCGGGCCAGAAGTTCCAGGGGAAATTTTTGCTTGTCAGAGCCGCTGCGCGATTCTGCGGGAGGAGTGAAATCGGCGACTGGATCGAGGCCGAGCGCTTTCATCGCTTCACTATAAAGTTCGGCCTTGCCCGAAGGAGTACGGAAGTTGCCTTGCGCAAAAGGAAGGAACGGCGACGCTGTTGCGGGTGCCGATGACGGATTCGGAGCTGATTCTTCGGACGCTGCAAAGTTCAATCTTACGTGGCCTTCGCGCTGCAGGCGCTCGCGAGTAATGCCCTGCAACCAAGGGTTATTGGAGGACAAGGCACCATCGATCATTTCGTCGATGCTTTCGCTGAAGCATTTGTCGGTGAATCCCATACGCGCGGCTAGCGACCGGAACAACTCGACATTCGATCGGCATTCTCCCAGAGGGGCAATCGCCTGGTCTGACATCTGCAGGTAATAATGGCCATATGCTGCCTGCAAATCTTTGTGCTCGAAAAATGTGGTTGCAGGCAATACGACGTCAGCGTAATCGGTAGTGTCGGTGAAGAACTGTTCATGGACTACGGTGAACAAGTCCGGGCGCTTGAGGCCGCGAACGACTTCGTTATGATTGGGACAAACTGCCGCTGGATTGGAACTGTATACGAACAAAGCCTTCAACGGAGGATCGCTTAACGCGTTGAGAGCTTTGCCCAGCTCTACCATGTTCACCACCCGCGGAGTTTTGCTGTTGCGGGGTCTGAGGTCGGGCCGCCTGAGAGCAATTTTGTTCAGATCAAATGCTCCGCTGGTCGACAGATGAATTCCGCCGCCAACTTCTTTCAGAGAGCCCGTGATGCACGGCAGCATCGTGATGGCGCGAGTGGCCATGCCGCCGTTTTCGGAACGCTGGACACCATAG
>JBAVUV010000064.1:0-5540 GCA_049696955.1 Candidatus Sulfotelmatobacter sp.
ATTTGCGCAACGGCTTCTTGCATGGCCTTGCGCTTGTCCACAAAGCTATCTAACTGCCCATTCCGCTTTTTGCCGAAGTCTTTCCAGAATTTGTCCGGATTTGTTTCGATCAAATCATTCTGGTAAATGAAATCCACTCGCGCTTTTAGTTCGTTGGCGGGTGGCATGTAATCCTCCGTCTGAAAGGCGGCGAGGTTGTTCACTTCCATTCGGACCACGTGATCAGGGCCCTCTTTTGGCTGGTTCTCTCCTGGTAAGCCTTGCCAGGTCCAGCGTAGCGTCACGGGCATGTAATTGCTTTTGTAGGGCTTTAAAGAAAATCGGGCGGACTTGGTGAACAAATCCTGACTGAGAATCCAGTGAGAATCGAAGATATATTTTTCAATGAAATCGTAGGTCCAGCGATATTCGATAATGGAGCCGACCTCGACATCGGGCAGAGTGAACGTTTTCGCGAGGTAACGCAGGCCCCGGCCTTTGACCAGCGACTTCTCGAACACCTTGCCGTCGAACTCGACCTCGGAACCGTCGGGCTTAACGGTGCGGCCTTTAATGGCAACCACGTTCTCGCTCTCCTGGGAGAACTGCAACTCGACGTTGGCCCGCTGCCGTCCCTCTTCGGTGAGGATTTTGATTCGGATGTAGTTATCTTCGTGCGAGGTACGGCCATTGTCGTCGCGGTCGACTTGGCGGTAGAGGATGATGGCGGGCGCGCCCGGGGCAAGCGGTTCGCTCGTCATCTTCAATTCTTCCGGAGAAATGGGCGGGAAGCCCTCGCTGGCGTGAACTGAGGGGCTCCAATAATTACCAGCGGCGAGAGCTATACACAGGGCACAGCTCGCCGCGAACACTACTCGACGAAGTAGCATGTTCGGACTCCGAGCGCTTCGGTGATAACCAAAACGGGCCCCCCGCGTTTTGGTGCGGCCACAATATAGCGATTGGCGCCCGGCGTCAATAGCCCATCAGTGGGCAATCAAGAGTTCAATTGTTCAATCGGAGCCGGCAAAGCCTCGAAAAATGGAACCCGGCGGGCCTTCGGCGCATCTTACAGTGGGTGGAACAGGAAGGTTACCGACAGTGACCTTCCCGGTTCGTGGCCGTCTAAAGTGGTGATATACTGCGTGTATTCAGTGCGCTAGCTGGGGACGCTCGAGATCCCTCAACCGAAGGAAATATCCAAAATGGCACGTAGTTCTCGCCGCTCACTCTTCCTGGTAGTTTTTTTTCTGCTTGCCTGTGGTTTTCTGGGAATTCTTTTTGCCCAGCGCGCAGGGCAACAGGCCTCTACGTCCTCGAGCGATTCCGACGTTAAGGATAGCCTCAAGCAGTTTACCGATGTCTATGCGGTGATTGAGGACAATTACGCCGAGCCGGTGAATCCCGATAAAGCGATTTACAACGGAGCGATTCCGGGGATGCTGCACGCGCTCGATCCGCACTCGAATTTCTTTGATCCTAAGTCTTACGCGCTGATGCGCGAAGACCAGCGCGGCAAGTATTACGGCGTGGGTATGACCGTCGGTCCGCGGAATAACAAAGTGATTGTCATCTTCCCGTTCACCGGAACTCCTGCTTATAAAGCTGGGATTCATCCCGGCGATGTGATTATTGCGGTGGATGGAAAGTCCACGGAAAATATGAGTACGCCGGACGTCGCCGACTTGCTCAAGGGGCCCAAGGGGACGACGGTGCATATCAGCATTTCGCGCGAAGGCGTGGACAAGCCCATGGAGTTCACGCTGGTGCGGGATGAGATTCCTCGCTACAGCGTCGACGTGCATTTCCTGATCCGTCCGGGCATTGGTTATTTGCACGTGACCGGCTTCAATGAGACCACGGAGGAAGAGGTCTCGAAGGCGCTGGATGAGATGGGCGACCTCAAGGGTTTGATTTTGGATCTGCGAGGAAATCCCGGAGGTCTGCTGAGTGAAGGCGTTGGGGTGGCTGACAAATTCCTGAAGAAGGGTCAGTTAATTGTTTCGCATCACGGGCGCGCGTCCGCGGAGAAGCGTTACGTGGCACAGCATGGCAACGGCGGAAAAGATTATCCGCTGGTCGTGCTGGTAAACCGGTTGACTGCGTCCGCGGCGGAGATTGTTTCCGGCGCCATTCAGGATCATGATCGCGGCTTGATCGCAGGCGAAGTTACGTTCGGCAAGGGGCTGGTGCAGACGGTGTATCCGCTGTCTGAAAACACCGGGCTGGCGCTGACTACGGCGCACTACTATACACCCAGCGGACGGCTTATCCAGCGCGATTACAGCAACATTTCGCTCTACGATTATTATTACAACCGCGATGCGGAGTCGGGTAGCAATGCGAATCGCGAAGTAAAGCTGACGGACAGCGGCCGCACGGTTTACGGCGGCGGCGGAATCACGCCGGATGTAGTGATCCCTCCGGTGAAAGGTAACCACTTCCAGGATACGCTGCTGCAACATTACGCTTTCTTCAACTTCGCCAAACTGTATGTGGTGAATCATCATCCGACGAAGACCTTCGAAGTGGATGATGCGATCATGCAGGATTTCCGCAAGTCGCTGGACGATGCGAGCATTCCTTACACGCAAGCCGATCTGGTGGATAACAGTGACTGGATCAAATCGAATATCAAGGCTGAAATTTTTGTAGATGCTTTCGGTCAGGATGAAGGGTTGAAAGTGCGCGCGGAGTCGGATCCGGAAGTGCAGAAGGCTCTCGAGCTTTTGCCGCAAGCCAAGGCGCTGGCAGACAACGCAAAGAAGATTGTGGCGGAGCATAACAGCGCAGGAGCGTTTGGCCGGTAATCGTTTGAAGTTTAAGAAGGCCCGGATGAAAATCCGGGCTTTTCTTTTGGTAACGGCGGAGCCCTGCAGTTCATTGACTTCGCTATCGGGCTGTGTGAAAATCCGCGTCAGTGGTGCCTAAGAATCGCCCGAGCCGAGGGCGGCTACGCTCTGCGAAATGAACAATCATCTTCAAAGACGTTTGCAGATGGATGCGGGGTTTTTTAACCCGGCGGAGAGCATTTGAAGCCGGTGTTGTTGGGGCTGGCGATGGGTTTGGCGGTGGCGGCTGGCTGGACTGACTGGCGTTGGCGTCGGATTCCGAACTGGCTGACGGTTCCGGGGCTGCTTGCGGGCATCGCGGCGAATGCGGCGGCGAGCGGACTGAACGGGGTTAAGACTTCCCTGCTGGGAGCGGGACTGGGATTGTTGCTGCTATTGCCGTTTGTTTTCTTGCGCAGTCTGGGCGCGGGCGACTGGAAGTTGGCGGGAGCTTTGGGATCAATCGTGGGACCGGGAGTGCTGCTGGATTTGCTGATGGGCTCGATTTTCGTCGTCGGCGTTATGGCGCTTGTGCTGGTCGTCTACAAGCGGAGGCTGAAAGAAACGCTGCGCAACATCGCGCGCATGCTGAGATCGATGTTGACGTTTCACATGCCTGGAGCCGAGGTTTCGCTGGATAATCCGCAGTCGCTCAAGATTCCTTACGGAGTAGCATTGGCTCTGACCACCTTACTCTTCGGGATTGGGAAGCTGGCGGGAAGGTTTTAACCATGCTGAACGCGCGATCGGTGATCTTACGGAACATTGCGAAAGATACGCGCGGCACGGAGATTGTGGAGAGCGCTTTCGTGTTGCCGCTCGTCTTTATGTTCGTGATTGGCATCATCTGGTTTGGCCTGGTGTTTCTGATTTACGGGACGCTCGCACAAGGAACGCGGGCCGGGGCGGGAGCCGCAGTAGCTCCGGTCTGCGCGACGTGCGGGACCACGCCGAGCCCGGCCGCGAGCGCGCAAACAGCGGTCTACAACGCGTTGGCCGCGGCGCACTTGAACAAGAAAAACCTTGTCCCGTGGGGAGGAACGTCTCCCAAGTGGACGCCACCGACGCTATGTACATGCGGCACGGTCACTTCGAGCTCTGCTTGCACAAAAGCGGCTTCCTGCGACAGCACTGTGTCCGATGTTTGTGTCCAGGGTGTTCCCCCTTTGACGGTCCAGTTGTCTTATCCAAGCCAGGGCGGGGCGGGGACGTGCGGCGTCTCGGTAAGCGCCCGGTATCAATACCCCTACCATTTCAGTATTCCGCTGACGACGTTGGACATTGGGAATGTGCTGGTTCCGGGGCAGGCGCAGATGAGGGCAGAGACGCAATGAAGTCAGCCGCGAGTTGGCGGGTTGGGTTGATGACGCCGCTAAGGCAACGCTGGGCGGACGATTGCGCGTCGCAGGTTGTGGAGTTGGCGCTTTCACTTCCGGTGCTCGTGCTGTTCGTCGTGGGGATTTTTGATTTCAGCGGAGCTCTCACTCTCAAGCAAAAACTTACCAACGCCGCCCGCGAAGGAGCGCGCGTGGCTGCCGCCGATCCGGCGAGCGACATGTATGCAAGCGTGCCGGTAGCAGTGAGCGATGCCTTTCAGGTGGTGGACAACTATCTGCTCTCGGAGAAGATTAACGATTGCGGCCTGTCGGGCGGAGGCACTCCGCCGACGCCGACGCAGAGCGGGCTTACATGGACTTATACCTCTACTGGTTCCTGTCCGGGGAGCGGAATTACGCTTGCGATTAACCGGGGATATTCGCCGTCGCCGGTGAGCGGCATCTATTTGATTGGCACTTACGTTACCATCAGCTACGCGTACAAATGGCAATTCAACAGCGTCGGCGGTCTGGTGGGTCCAAGGTTTCTCGGTCCCAGCACCATTAACACGGCCGCTGAGGCGTTCAACCAGAACTGAGGAATCTCCATGCTGCCACCGCTAATCCGCCGGGGACAAAAGAATGCGGAGGCATGCTCGAGGCAGCGCGGGTTCACCATGGCGCTGGTCGCGATCACCATGGTGGCGATCATTTCCATGGCAGCGCTCTCGATTGACCTTGGCACGTTATACGAGGCCAAGGCCGAGGCGCAACGCGCTGCGGATGCGGCGGCGCTGGCTGCGGCGCAGGTGATTTCGACCTCAGGGATTACAGGCGATCCGACGAATGGCCCAACGGACGGAAGTTGGAGCGCGGCTTGCGGGGGGTCGACCAGCCTCGCAACTCTGGCGGCTAATAATGTAGCCAATCAAAATCTGATCGGCGGAAATGTGCCTTCCACGATCAATGTGTACTACGGCACCAGCGCTGGTGTCGGGACGGTTACAGATTGTACCGGCGCGGGAGCGGCTTTCGGAGTGAACCCGGTAGTTCAAGTTTATGTCCAGCAGGCGAAGCTGCCCACTTTTTTCGCGCGGATTTTTTCTCTGATACCCGGCGGCACTTTTTCGAACTCCGGTGTTAGCGCAACGGCGGCTGCCGAGGCTTTCAATCCTTCGGGCACTTCAACTTCCACGACGATTCCCGTGCGGCCACGTTGCGTGAAGCCGTGGATGGTTCCGAATCAAGATCCGGGTAACGGAAGTTGCTCGGGCGCAGCCTGTCCGACTTTCGTCAGCGCATCAACCGGAGCGCTCACCAAGCCCGGGATCTCGACGACCGGAGTGATCGGCGAAACGTTTAGTCTGGTGCCTGACTGCGGGTTTAGCGGAGGCCGTCGCACGCGGCCTTGTAC
>JBAVUV010000065.1:0-11704 GCA_049696955.1 Candidatus Sulfotelmatobacter sp.
CTGCTATCTATGGACTTGCATCTAAGTGCCGGTTGGCCGGCAAACAGGAAGTAATCCAGATTGCGATGTACGGATCGGTACCGACAAGCGTGCAACTGGCGATTGCCAGACAGGGTGCAAAGGAACAGGGGGAGAGCGATGATGATTGGCACCGGTCGGATGACAGCTACAGCCCGCGCCGACACTGGTGCTTCAGAAGCCCGACGATAAGCGTGGGTCCGAGGTTTGCGTACAGACGTGTGATGACGCTCGTCAGCTCTGACGACGATCTCGATTGGGAGTTTGCTTTTGATTCGCGCCTTGGGCATCCGGCCGGTCCTCGGAGGAGCCAATGGCGAAGAGAGCAAAGAAACGGTGCGAGCAATTGCCCATCTTGCACCCAGATGCAGCCGGCGTCGATGTAAGTGCAAGCGAGTTGTTTGTCGCAGTCAGCCCTGATCGTGATCCCCAACCTGTCCGCAGTTTTCCAACCTTCACCCGCGATCTCAATGCACTTGCGGACTGGCTACAACAGTGCGGAATTCGTTCAGTAGCAATGGAGTCAACGAGCGTGTACTGGATTCCCGTCTATCAGATCCTCGAATCCCGCGGTTTAGAGGTGTGTCTCGTCAACGCGCAGCACGTAAAGAATGTTCCCGGCAGGAAGACCGATGTGTCCGACTGCCAGTGGCTTCAGTACCTCCATTCGGTGGGTCTGTTGCGGGCCAGCTTCCGTCCTGCTGGTTTCATCTGCGCTATTCGCTCTCTCTGGAGACACCGCAGCAGTCTCATCCAGATGGCGGCAGAGCATGTGCTGCACATGCAGAAGGCACTTGATCAGATGAATCTCCAGATTCACCGCGTCCTGAGCGACATCACCGGAATGAGCGGCCTCCGGATACTGGATGCAATCCTCGCTGGCGAACAAGATCCCGAGACCTTAGCTCGGCTCTGTCATGGCGGCGTAAAAAGCAGTGAGGACACGATTGCGAAATCGCTTGAGGGTGACTATCGCCCAGAGCACTTGTTCGCGCTCCGACAGTCGCTGGCTGCGTTCCGCTACTACCAACAGCTGGTCGTTGAGGTGGATCAAGAGATTCAACGTCAACTCGGCACTTTGAAGACAGCGACGACTGCGGAGCCAACAGTACCCAAACGAACCAAGGCGTCCGCATATCAGCGACGCCGGTATGAGCCGAAGACGTTCGACCTCCGCGGTGAGCTGTATCGAATCTTCGGAGTCGATCTCACCAACGTGCCTGGCATCAGCGCGATTACAGCCCAAACCATCCTCTGCGAGATCGGCACAGATGTGTCCCGGTTTCGCAATGCTTCCGCCTTTGCATCCTGGTTGGGACTCTGTCCTGAGAACAAGATCAGTGGTGGCAAGGTGCTCTATACCAAGAGTCGCCGGGTCAGGAGCCGCGTTGCTACTGCGCTACGAATGGCGGCCAACTCGCTGCATCATGCAAAAGATTATCTCGGCGAGTTCTTTCGGCGCATCACTCGGAAACTCGGCAAGCCCCAGGCAATCACCGCCACCGCTCACAAACTCGCACGCATTGTGTATCACCTGCTTGGCACCAGGGAAGCTTACGACGAGAGTGTCTTTCACCGCTGCGACGAAGAAGCTCTAAAACGCGCGCAATTTCGGCTCCGAAGGCAGGCAGCTCAGCTCGGGTTTCAAGTCATCCCCCTACTGAACGGGTGATGTTCCTTGGGAGTCGGCTTATCAGGACCGATCCGGAGGAATTGGCTCCGATTGCCCCATCAAGCTGGAACGACCCCATCCTGCGTCACTGGGGTAATCCGAAACCTTTCTACGTCCCTTGCGTCTAATTCATAGTCGTCGCTACAATAATCCCGTTGACACTCATGTGTAGAATCGGCGTTTTGGCTCTGGCGGCTTTATTTACAGCACTGCCAGTGATGGCATGTGTGGTGCCTAATGCAGCGATGACGGCAGCAGAGCGGGAATGCTGTAAAAAGATGGCGCGACAGTGTGGGGACATGGGGATGGCGAAGTCGCATCCCTGCTGCCAGTCAACCGCTACTCCTGCTGATTTTCATGCTCTGAAGACTGCCTCTTCGCAATTGAATCATGTCAGTTTGGTTCTTTTTCACTCGCTTCCCCTTACCGCCCAAGCCGGCGCGTATTTCTTGCTCGCACAATGGTCGTCCCGTGTTTCATGCACGCATAGTCCGCCAGGACTAGATTCGACAACCACAACAATCCTCAGAATCTGATCGTCCTTCCTCTGATTTGATTACGCACTCGTGCGTCCGCACGTTCGTGCGCTTACCAACTCTTGTTTGTGTTGCGGAGGAAAGATGCAATCCATTGGCTCGCCCCGAGGTCTCTTCGGGCGCACTCGTAGTTCATTGATTATTGCGGCTTTGGTTGTTGGAATGACAGCGCTCTCCGGCAATGTCAGCGCTCAGGACCAACCAAGTTCGTCCAACCCGACTTCCATGCTTGAGCCTCCGGCCATGGTTCTGCGCGCGGAAGGTTCCACATCTCTGCGTGACTTAGTTCAAGAGGCCGAGCAGAAGAATCCACAGATTGCTGCTTCTTTCCACGGATGGCAGGCTGCACGGAACGTTCCCAAGCAGGTCTCCGCGCTGCCCGAGACCCAACTGTCTGTGCAGCAGTTCAGCGTGGGCAGCCCACGACCTTTCGCAGGCTACAGCAACAGCGATTTCGCTTATATAGGGTTCGGCGCGTCGCAGGACATCCCTTACCCAGGCAAGCGGCAGTTGCGCGCCCAGGTCGCTGAACACGAAGCGGACTCTATCGAATCGCAGACCGATTCAATCCGCAGGGCGGTCGTGGGAAATCTCAAGATGGCTTATTTCCGCCTGGCCTACATTCAGCAAACCCTCGGTGTTCTGCAGAGAAGCGACGAGCTACTGAATCAAGTGCAAGAGGCGGCAGAGGCACGCTACCGCGCGGGTCGGGGCAATCAGCAGGATGTATTGAAAGCACAGCTGCAACATACGAAGATTCTGCAAGAGATCGCCCATCATCATCAAGAAGAGGGCCTGCTGGAAGCCCAGATCAAGCAGCTCTTGGGCCGCCCTCAGGATTCGCCCGAGATCATTGCCGAGACTCTCACAGTGAGAGGTCTTCCGTATTCCGCAGCCGAACTCTCGCAAAAAGCTCGTGAGCAAAATCCGGACGTGCACTCAAAACGGGCATCCATTAAGCAGCAGGAAACCCAGGTGGAGCTGGCCCATAAGAATTTCCGCCCAGACTTCAATGTCCAGTATGCGTACCAGCACACCAACGGAGATACCCGCGATTACTACATGGCGACATTCGGCAGTCGGTTGCCCAATCGCGGACGCCAGAAGGCCGAGTTAGCGGAAGCGCAGGAGAACCAGGAGCGCGCACGTCGAGAACTCGATTCAGACACGCAACGCGTGCTCGCTGAAGTCCAGCAACAGTTTGTGCGCGTAAAGACTTCGGAAGAGCAGCTCAAGATTTATAGCGACGGTCTTGTCCCGCAGTCGGAAGCTACCTTCCAATCAGCTCTATCTGCGTATCAATCGAACCGGCAAGACTTCGAAAGTCTTCTTTCCTCGTTCCTCGATGTTCTCAACCTCGATTTGGAATATCGAAACGAACTAGTGCAGCACGAATCGGCACTGGCTGAACTAGAGCGCCTTACCGGGGTGGTTTTGCCATGAACGAGCGCAACTTAATAACGAATGCAAATGAGGGATCAGACATGCTCCGTACAGAAAACAACAATTATCGTCGTGCATTTTGGATTGCACTGACCACAACGATTGTGCTCACGATTGTGGCGTCGGTTTTATGGTGGCGCCTAAGCCATACCGGAACTGCGTCGCAGACGGGCGACACTTCCGCAAGCGAGTCCATGGAGGCGATGCCGCAAACTTCATCGACCAAGGCCTCCGACTCCGAGGAAGGCGCGGAAGGCGGCCCTCAGGCCGGCACAATGCAAGAGATGGCGCAAGAGACGCCACTTGCCCCGATCCAGCTCACGCCCCAACGGATGCAGAGCATTGGCGTGCAGATCGGTGAAGTCAAGTTCCAGACTGTCAACGACGAGATTCGGTTCTATGGAAATGTCCAGGCGGATGAACGCCGGCTGGCTTACGTGCAGACGCGTTTTGCGGGTTGGATACGCAAACTGTACGCCGATGCGACCGGAGACTTTGTACGCAAAGGCCAACCTCTATTCACAATCTACAGCCCGGATCTGGTCACCACCGAACAAGAGTATCTGATCGCAAAAAAGAACCAGGTGGACTTGCAGCAGAGTTCCGTCACGGGCGTCGCATCGGGAGCAGCTTCGCTGTTTAGCGCTGCCAACGATCGGCTGCTGCAATGGGAAATCCCACCGAGCGAAATTGCCAAGTTGGACACGACCGGGAAAGTGATTAACGACTTAACGATCAACTCGCCGGTTTCAGGCTACATCACCGAGAAAAATGCGTTGCCGAATATGTATGTGCAACCCGACATGCATTTGTACACGGTTTCAGACCTTTCGGATGTTTGGGTACTCGCTCAGGTTTTCCAAAGCGAAGCGGGCAAAATCAAGCCTGGAGACTATGCGGCGATCACGGTCGATGCCTATCCGGGAAAAGTGTTTTCCGGGCGAGTCGATTACCTGCTCCCGGAAGTAGACACGTCTACCCGCACTCTGCCGGCCCGGTTGGTAATCCCGAACCCAGGCTTGAAGTTGAGACCGGGCATGTATGTGAACGTTCGGCTCAAACTCGCACTCGGCAGGCAACTGGTAGTTCCGGGCTCTGCAGTCCTTCATTCCGGGACCCGAAACCTGGTATTCGCATATCGCGGCGATGGAAATATCGAGCCGCGGGAAGTTGAACTCGGTGCGCGTGTGGGCGAGCAGCAGATCGTCGTCAAGGGAATGCACGCGGGCGAAAAGATCGTGACCTCGGCAAACTTCCTAATCGACTCCGAAGCTCAGTTGCAGGCGGCAGCCGGCGCATTTATGCCGCCTCCGCCGGGAAGCGGAGGCGCTGCCGCGATGAACACTCCTTCACAGATCCAGGCGACAGTCGAACTCACTACCGATCCCTCGCCGCCGCACAAGGGCAGCAACGCTATCCGCGTGAAGCTCGCTTCTCAGAACGGCCAGCCCGTTACTGGGGCCCAGGTGACAGTCACGTTTTTTATGGCGGGCATGCCTGCCATGGGAATGTCTGCCATGAAAACGGTGATAAATGCGAGCGATAAGGGTGCCGGTATGTATGAAGGCAAAGGTGATCTCGGCTCAGGCGGCACGTGGCAGGTGACCATTACGGCAACGCAAAACGGGCAGGCGATCGCGAGCAAACAACTCACGGTGAACGTTACAGGAGGGATGTAAATTGATTAGCCGAATCATTGATTGGTGCGCTCACAATCGCTTCTTGGTTTTCACCAGCGTGGCCCTGCTAGTCATTACCGGCATCTGGTCCTTGGGCCACATTCCGCTGGACGCTCTGCCGGACATTTCTGATGTTCAGGTGATCATCCATACCAATTGGGAAGGAGAGCCGCCGAACATCATCGAAGATCAGGTCACGTACCCGATCGTGACCGCACTGCTGGCGGCACCCCACGTTAAGGCAGTGCGTGCCCAAACCATGCCCAACGATTCGTATGTGTTCGTTGTCTTTGAAGACGGCACGGATATCTATTGGGCTCGTTCGCGCGTGCTGGAGTATCTCCAGACTATCGCTGGTCGCCTTCCCGATGGGGTCCATCCGGCAATCGGCCCGGATGCGACTGGCGCTGGATGGGTTTACGAATATGCGTTAGTCGATCACAGCGGGAAGTATAGCCTCGCGGACTTAAGGACGCTCCAGGACTGGCACCTGCGTTATCAACTGGAAACTGTGCCTGGCGTTGCGGAAGTAGCCACGATCGGAGGCTTCGTCCGCCAGTATCAGGTCAACCTTGATCCGAACAAATTGCTCGCATATGGCATACCGCTCTCGACCGTTATCGACCGAGTGAAATCCAGCACGAACGAGGTGGGCGGGCGTGTTTTGGAGTTAAGCGGGACGCGGTACATGATTCGCGGACTCGGCTACCTACACTCGCCAGCCGACCTTGAGAACGTCCCCGTCACGGCAAAGAATGGCACCGCGGTCCTGATTAAAGATCTGGGGACGGTGTCTTTCGGTCCGGATATTCGGGAAGGCGTGGCGGAATGGAATGGCCAGGGTGAAACCGTCGGCGGCATAGTCGTCATGCGCTACGGGCTGAATGCCCTTAACGTCATCGACAGAGTAAAGAAGAAGCTCGCTGCGATCAAAGGTTCTTTGCCACCAGGCGTCGAGATCGTGGCGGGGTACAACCGCGCGGACCTGATTGAGGAATCGATTAAGACCTTGCAACGCACCCTGCTGGAGGAGGCGATCATTGTCAGCATTGTCATCATTGTTTTCCTCTTTCACTTCCGCTCCGCTCTGATCCCGATCATCACGCTTCCCATCGCCGTTATCGCTTCGTTCGTCCCTATGTATTACCTGGGGGTCAGTTCGAACATCATGTCGTTGGGTGGACTGGCGCTGGCGATTGGAGTTCTGGTGGATGCCGCGATCGTCATGGTCGAGAACGGCTATCGGCATTTATCCGAACGACCAATTCCAACAGAACCAAAGCCGATTGGCGAAACTGATGTTTCCGGCGGCCCGGTCCCAAGCACGCCCGACGCCCCCGTTCTTATCGCACCAACCGGACCGCGGCACAGCTCGGAGTTCTCGGAACTTGAACGACGGAAGATTCTCATCGATGGAGCGAAGCAAGTCGGGCCGGCGCTATTTTTCTCTTTGATCATCATTGTCATGTCATTCGTGCCGGTCTTCCTATTGGAGGCACAGGAAGGGCGTCTGTTCCGACCGTTGGCTTGGACGAAAACGCTCGCGGTTGGCTTCTCCTCCATACTCGCGATCACATTGGTCCCGGTGTTGATGGTCATGTTTATCAAGGGCAAGCTGAGGCCAGAGTCGGAGAACCCAGTGTCCCGATTCACGCGCGCGCTGTATCTGCCAATTTTGCGGCTGTGCCTGAAGTACCGGAAGACCACCCTGCTGCTGGACCTACTGTTTCTGGCAGTGACATTCCCGTTGATATTCAGGCTGGGCAGCCAGTTCATGCCGCCACTCTACGAGGGCTCCGCCTTATATATGCCCACGGCGCTGCCGGGAATTGCCATCACCCAGGCTTCGCAGCTTCTGCAGGAACAAGACCGTGTGCTTCGTTCTTTCCCGGAGGTTAAAAGCGTTTTTGGAGTTGTCGGTCGCTCCGATAGTGCTACCGACAATGCTCCCCTGGATATGTATGACACCACACTGATGCTCAAAGCGAGGAAGGAATGGCCCGCAGGAATGACCTACGAAAAGCTGATCCAGGAAATGGACGAAAAGCTGCAACTTCCAGGATTGACCAACACCTGGACAATGCCAGTCGAGAACCGTCTTGACATGGCTTTGACCGGAATCAAGACACCGGTTGGAATGAAGATCCAGGGGGCAAACGTCGAAGGAATTCAGCAACTCGGCACGCGGGTGCAGCAGATCCTGTCTGGAATGCCGCAGGTTCGGTCCGTGTTTGCGGAGCGCGTGTCGCAAGGTTTTTACGTCAATGTCGAAGTTGACCGACCAGAGGCTGCCAAGTACGGTCTGACGATCGCCGATGTGCAGTTGGCTGTAACGTCCGGCATGGGGGGGATGAACATCGCGCAGAACGTCGAAGGGCGCGAACGGTATCCGATCAACGTTCGCTATGATCGCGATTTCCGCGACAACATAGAAGATCTGCACCGCATCCTGATCGCGACCCCCGCCGGTGCCCAAATCCCGATCGAGCAAGTCGCAAGGATCTCGTTCTCACGCGGTCCAGCTATGATCCGCGACGAAGAAGGGCAGCTTACCGGGTACGTCTACATTGACCTGAACACGAAGGACTTTGGCGGTTTCGTGGATCAGGCCTCAAAACTATTGCGACAGAAACTTGCGTTGCCGGCGGGATACATCTACACATGGTCCGGTGAGTACGAATTTGAACTTCGGGCCAAGGAGCGCTTCAAGATCATTCTGCCGGTCGTCTTTTTTGTGATTTTCGTTCTCTTGTACCTGATTTTCCATAACGTCACCGAAGCCATAGTGCTCATCCTCCCGACGTTCTATGCCATGACGGGCGGCCTGATCCTGCAATGGCTCCTTGGCTACAACTTCAGCGTAGCGGTCTGGGTGGGCTACATCGCGCTATTTGGAATTGCCGTTGAGACGGGCGTGGTCATGGTGGTCTACCTTCATGAAGCTCTGGATCACAAGTTGGCTTCGGGTGTTCCGCTCACCGATGAGGATATTGAGGCAGCGGCCGTTGAGGGAGCGGTCCATCGGCTCCGGCCAAAGCTGATGACTGTCACGGCTGTCCTTGCGAGTCTCATTCCAATTCTATTTGAGAGCGGAATCGGCTCCGACGTGATGAAGCCAATTGCTGCTCCAATTGTGGGTGGAATGATTACCTCTACGATCCACGTACTGATTTTGGTGCCGGTATTCTTCGTGCTGATGAAAGAACGAGCGCTGCGACGCGGCGCTCTCAGACGTCAAGTAGAGAGCGAACTGTAATGCGTTTTTGTCTCCACAACATCAGCAGCAACCCAAACTCATCCGTCAAGGTCAGGTAACGAGTCTCTGGAAGCATCGGGTTGCTTCCGAGTGCGGGGTCGGCAATACGGACCCAATCCGGTACGGCTATCACATTATTAGTAATGGTAAGTCGGCATGTGAGAACCCATCTCAGAGGGCTGGCTGACGGCTGACCGACAGTCAGCCCACGGCTCTGTCCC
This sequence comes from Candidatus Sulfotelmatobacter sp., assembly GCA_049696955.1. GTDB lineage: Bacteria > Acidobacteriota > Terriglobia > Terriglobales > Acidobacteriaceae > Sulfotelmatobacter. Next base: position 8,826 of record JBAVUV010000065.1, read on the forward strand.
ATTCGCCCGTATTGCCAGGATGAATTCTGCACACAGTCGGCACTCTATGTTCGTTCGCAAATTTCGCGGTCGACCTGGGAATGTTTTCCTTTACTTGCTAAAAGCGCGTTTATCGATACTGATCCGTCTTACTTAGCGGCCAAGTTTCGATTCGACCGTCACTCGCCCATTAACCTGACTTGCCAATTCTGGTGGTAAGCGCAATGCCCGATTACAACCCTTGTGGTCCTTGTGTCCCCCTCATCGCGGTGAGTTCCTTACTTTGGTGGGTTCGGAGATGTCGTCTACGTTTCCCTCAGCAGTTCAGTTCGATACTTGGGGGCAAAGGTTTTAACCTTCTGAATAAATTCTGCCTGTTGCTTCTCATCGAGCTTAGGAGGAGGCGTCGTGCGGGTGGCAACCGGCGTTCCAACTTCTATGAAGAAATTCTCCTGCCCTGCAGGAGAACAGATGCAGAGCAGCCGAGTCGGTTGACCGCCGCCGAGGGACAGTGTGCAAATTGCGGAGCGAAGAGGCGCTTTGCCGATGCTCATTTGTATGTGGATTGTCCTGGACTCGTTGCGCGGTGTGCGATTTGTGGCCATGTCCTGCTTCGGCTCGTAAGCACGGGTGAGCACACTTTCCTCGATCTCCGCGGCATGACCTGCTTGAATTTCTCGACTCAGCAACTAACTTTGCCCGACCGACCTTCTCAATGATGAAATTGCAAATCGGTTCGACACCTAAATCCGCTGGCCTTTGAGTGCCATCTATCTCGCATCAGTGATACTTTGGCCCGCCGTCGCCGAAGAAGGCGGACGTCACCAGCGGTTGGCCGAGCACCCGCTTGGATCGCTCACCGGGCGAACCATCCAGATGCACTTTTTCCATGACTGCGTTGGCAACCTGCTCTCCAATCACATTTCCGGCAATCATGTCATCGCGGAAATGGACACCCGCCCACACCCGTGCGTTATTGACTTCCGGAATCAGATATTCATATTCCGGTCGTTCGTCAGGAAAAAAGTTTTGCAGCACGGCAAACCCCGCGCCTACATAGGTACCGTGCCCGGCCGGGTACGAAGGGTGCTTGGGCGTCAGAATGACGGTCGGAAGTCCCGTCTCCAGGAGCGCCGGCCGCGGACGAAGATAACGAAACTTCTCATGCCATGTCGTCAGCAGCGAGTCGTACATGGCGGCGTAAAGAATCGCCTCCGCGCGCGCGGTTGTCGGAGCATCCCATCCGTACCGGCTCATCAGCCCATCCATGATCTCGGCAGCCCAGCGACCAGGTTGTTCGTTCGCCCACTTGAAGACGATGAAGTCTGTGTAGCAGCTGCGGTTGTTCAACGCGGCAACGATCTCCTCCATTTCATGCATGGTCCGGGCGGAACTGTTCGCCGGGGGCGGCGGAGCATGAAACAGATCCGTGCTTTCCAGAACCAGCGGCCGCCAACTGCCAGCAGTTGGGTCCACCGGCAAAGCCTGGTTCCAGGGCGGCAAGTCCCCGTACGTGACGCCCTGTCGCAGGAGAGGAGCTGTCCACTTTACCGAGTCATCGTATTCGGAATGCCCGAGTTGATAGCGGGAACCGAGCCGTACCGTTTCCGGCGCAGCAGGCTGCTCCCAGGGCATTTCTTTCGCGAAGACCAGTTGCGTCGGCCGCCGGTCTTGAGCAAGTACGGAAAGCACTTCCTCGGCAACGACGCGCCCAAGCTGACGGCCTGCCTCGCAGTCGCTCTTAAGATAAAGCCCTGAACTTTCAAGAGCACGCATCGATTCATCTGCCAGAGCGTTGATTTGGCCGGCAGCTTCCGGCCTGATGAACAGCAAAATCCGTTCCGCGGCCCCTGTCTCTGTGGCCAGGTCGGACGGATAAGCGTATGGACTTAAGCTGGCAACAAGAGAATGAATGCCGGAGTCAATCTCGCCCGGGTGAGGTCTGCGGTAAGCGCGTTGTCGATTCCGCGCCGCCACCTCCGCATCGGCAATTGCAATATGCAGGGCAGCATAAAGCCGGAGAGAGGAAGGAGCTCCAGCGAGATTGTGTAGAGTCAACTGATCGAGAACCTCGCGCCACACCTTTCCCTGATTCGTTATAACCCATTTATTAACAAGGCCCCGCTGGTGCGGTGTGATGGATTGCAGCGCCTCGTGGAGTTGTACAAGTTCGAGCCGGACATCTCTCGAGTCGACTGGCTGTGGTGATGGCACGTCATTCGCGCTAGCAGACTCGAGCAAGATTGGCTCCCAATCGGCAGGATCTAAGTTCTTCGCGGATGCAGTAACTTGAGTTGTCGAGTAGGCGCCTCCACTGGTGGCCTGCGATGCGGCCCGGATGGTGTAACAAGTCATCAAAGCGAGCGCGAGTCCGAAGAAAGAATTCCGCGATGGTGCCATCATTTGTTTAACCTCCTATCGCTACTTAATAAAACCTCAAGCGGAGCCAATCCGGCACCAGCCCTTGCCGGATCGGCCCAATTGAGGTTACGACTCTACAGGAAGCGCCAAACGATCGGACAGTTCACAATCAGACCTGTGGATCCAAATGCGCCTCCGTTAGGCCCGGTGATAAAGCCTTTCTCGGCAAAGTCGAGGATTTGGAACTCTCCCAGGAGTCTTGAGCGATAGCCTTTATCGATCGACTGCTTCGTCCACACCCCGAGATTCAAGTCCCAAAGCGGGCTGTAATCTGTGGCAACCGTGGGAATGCCTCCCAATACGTTCAAAGGCGAAAGGCCATCGCTGAGGGCGCTATTTAGTCCCTGACGTTGTGGATTGTCTTTTCCCGTGGGGCCATTGGCAAAGAGAAAGATTCTCTCGATTGCGCTGAAGGCGCCATCGTCGTGTCCGACGGTGATGTCCTTCAGACCAGGGGCCAGGGTCGCTCCCTCCAGCGC
>JBAVUV010000066.1:0-19695 GCA_049696955.1 Candidatus Sulfotelmatobacter sp.
GTGGTGCGCGCGTCCCGCAACCGCAGTTGGTATTCGGATGTACGCGCCTCGGCTGCGGCAATGTCGGCTTTTGCTTTTTCTACCGCGCCCTCCGTTTTGCTGCGCCGCTCATCAAGCACGCGTCCGAGGGGCTTGTGGACGACGGTTGTATAGACCACATACAGCAACGCCAGCAGGATTACAGTCGGCACCGCTCCGAGCAGTAATTCGCCTAATTGTCGTAACGTTTGATCCATGGCTAGCGGCTGTACAGGAAAATGAGGGCTCTGAAAACTGTTAAGTCTAACGTCCGAAGGAGTTTATGTCAACGTAAAGGACTGTAATTTTTGGGCGATTTCACGATTCTGGAAGGAAGGAGAATGGAAAAAGTTCGCTGTAAGCTCGTTCATAATCGCTTGCAAAAACTTGCAACTAGGGCTTGACTTCCTAATCAGGAGGATTAGCATAGATGTATCACCTCCGATCCAATTCAGGATCGAACGGGCCGATAGCCAAGGAATGTCACCGCTTCTTGGTTGCCGGCCCATTTAAATTTGCGGCGCTTACCACCCACTCACGCACTCGCCGCGCTACCGATTGAGGCGCATCAATGTCCAGTTCGACCGCACCATCTTTATATGTGCGCGAATAAATCCTCGCTTTGGCTTCCAGCATGGCCAGTGCCTTTCCTTCTTTCTGCGGGACGCGCAGATGCACGCGGCTGACGCGGTCTTCGTCGATCATCTCGTCGATGCGGGCCAGCAGGCGATCCAGGCCTTTGCCTTCTGCCGCCGAAACATAAACCGTTTTTGCATCGTCACGTAAACCCTCTGCGACTTCCACGTCCAGCAGATCGACTTTATTCATCACATGAAGGCGCGGTTTCTTTTCTACTTCCAACTCTTTCAGAACAATTTCCACTTGCGCGTCCTGCTCGGCGGATAGGCGGCTGCTGGCGTCGGAGACATGCAGAATCAAGGATGCTCGCTGCACTTCCTCTAGGGTAGCGCGAAAGGCGGAGACCAGAGTGTGGGGCAGGCTGCGAATAAATCCTACTGTGTCGGAGAGCAGAACTTTGCGTTTCGAAGGCAACACGACGGCGCGGATCGTAGGATCGAGTGTGGCGAACATGCGCGGCGAGGCCAGCACAGCGGCGCGAGTGAGGGCATTGAACAATGTCGACTTGCCGGCATTGGTATATCCAATCAGAGCCACCGTCGCGACGGGAGCGGATTCCCGCCGCTGGCGCTGTTGTGCGCGGATGCGGCGCACGTTTTCCAGTTGCTGTTCCACGTGCCGGACGCGGCGGTAAATTTTTCGACGGTCGGTTTCGAGCTGGGTTTCACCCGGTCCGCGGGTGCCGATGCCACCACCGAGTTGCGACATCTCGATGCCGCGCCCGGCCAGCCGCGGCAGCATGTATTGCAACTGCGCCAACTCCACTTGCAGTTGACCTTCACGGGTGCGCGCGTGGCGGGCGAAAATATCGAGGATAAGTTGGGTGCGATCGATCACGCGGCGCTTGACGATTCTTTCGATGTTGCGCTGCTGAGAAGCGGTGAGATCGTGATCGAAGAGAAGAAGGTCGGCATTCGCCGATGCGGCTGCGCCTGCAATTTCTTCCAGCTTGCCTGCACCGATCAAAGTGGCGGGATCGGGACGGTCGCGGCGTTGCAGAATTTCGCCGACCACATTGGCGCCAGCGCTTCCGGCTAGAGTGCGCAATTCGGCCAGCGATTCGTCCGCGTCGAATTCGGGAATGCTCGGCTTGTTGCTGGCGGCCTTGGTAGAGGCGTGCGCCGGCGCGCCGACCTTCTCGTCAGCGGTAGCGGACGCCGCATCGCGCGCAGCCTGCGCCTGGGCGGTTACTTTTGCGCCGCCGCGGCCCCGTGTGCGTACGTCGAGTCCCACTAAAAACGCCCGCTCCCGCAAATCTGCAGCGGCGGGCGGCTGTTCGCCGAGAGGGACACGTCGGGCTAGGGGCGCACGATCTCGAGTCTTCTTGGGATGAGAACGACGCAATAACGAAACGCCTTACCCTTCGGTACCGGAAGCACTGGCGGCTTGAGCCGTGGTGCCGCTGGCGGACGCGGCCTTCCCGTCGGAATGTGCTAAGTGCGCGCCATGTGGCACGGTTCGGCCCATTACTACGGTTGAGATGGCATGTTTGAAAATCAATTGCTCCTGCCCATTGGCTTCCAGAACTACGGAATACTTATCAAAGGAGCGAATCCGGCCCGTCAACTTTACTCCGCTGAGCAAATAAATTGTGATGCTCAATCTTTCCTTACGGGCCGTGTTGAGGAAGGAATCCTGAATGTTCTGCGCCGGCTTGCTGCTCTCCATAGCCGATCTCCTTAGCTTTGAACTGCGCCTATCCACTTGTGCCTTCGGCAATTGCCTGAGCACAGCCAAAAACAACAACGTTTTCCTCGCGACCTTCCGCACAAGGAACACGGGGGGAAACCCTGCCTCCTCACGGTCCGGTTTCTGAGACCGTGCGCCCGGCAGGTAGCTGCGAGTACCATACGGCGTCCTTGAAGGCTTTTCAACCGGGAACTTTGCGAAGCTGTTTTTTGTACCCACGTGGCCAACGTTTTGGAGCGCAGTCCTGGTCAAAAGCCCATAGCCTCGTGCGGTTGTGTACAATCCCCGGCGTGGGCATTCGGGCTCGTGTAACACCTTGAAATTTCAGGAGGCATTATGGCAGGCGCCGCGCTGGCGACTTTCTTCACTTTTAATTTTGGACCGCAAATCAATCTTCCGCATGACTTCAATACCAATTTCCTGATGCTGCTCCGCTGGATTCATTTCCTTGCGGGCATTACCTGGATTGGGCTGCTGTATTTTTTCAATCTGGTGAACGTCCCGTTGATGAAAGAGCTGGATCCTGCGACCAAGGGTAAAGTGATGCCCCCGCTGATGACGCGGGCGCTGTGGTGGTTCCGCATATCGGCGGTGGTGACGGTGCTGGCTGGCCTCGCTTATTGGGGAAATATTGTGGGGGCCGATGCACAAAACGCGATGGCGCAAGGCATCCACGCCGGCAGCGGCCCCGCCATGGGCAGTTTCTTTTTAATCTGGACGATTGTGTGGGGAATTCTGTATGCCTGCCTCATCCCGGGCAAGGGGATTTTCGATAGTGGCGCATTTATCGGCGTGGTCTACGCGATTGTGGTTGCGGCTGCGGCGTGGCTTTTTCTTAGCTTGAATAATCATGGATGGGAAAGTAATCGCCTGCTCGCGATCGGCATTGGCGGCGGCATTGGCTGGGTGATGATGCTGAACGTCTGGGGAGTAATCTGGCGAATCCAGAAGCGGCTGATTCAATGGACGCGCGACAATGCGACGAACGGCACACCCATGCCCGACAAAGCGAAATATATGGCCCGGCAGGCATTTCTATGCTCCCGCGCCAACGCTTACTTGTCGATCCCGTTGCTGTTCTTTATGGGCGCGGCGAGTCACTATCCGATGTTCGGCAAATGATCCTCGCAAAAACGCTAGGCACAAAAAATTCAGGAGGCTCCAAAGAGCCTCCTGAAAAATACACACGATACTTTCCCTCTAGAAGAGGAACTTCAGAGCCAATTGCATGGTGCGCGGATTGCTGCTGAAGTTCTGCGATGGATTGTTGAAGACGCCGCTGTTTGGAATGAAGAAGTTCCTGGCCGCCCCAGTCACTCCGTCACTCTCAACCTCATTGATTTTGCCGGTGACAAATTCCGGGTGGTTGAACAGGTTGAACGCTTGCGCCATGAAATCGATACCGTAACGCTCGCCAAATCGGAAATGCTTCGCAGCCGTGATATCGAAGTTGTTGATAGGAGGCGTCTCCAGAGTATTACGGGACGAAGTGGCCAGCGCGCCCATGCCCGCAATAATGTACTGAGCGTTCGGGTTCACTGCCTGATACGCCACGATATTGCCCGAGCCTAGGGTTCCGCATGCGGACACTTGGCACAAAGGAACGATATCGCTGCCCACACCCTTCTGCCCGGCAGGGTTGTAAACGGCCCGATCCGGCGCCGCATCGGCGTTCAGGTTCGCATCGTCTGCGCTTTGCACCGTTCCCCACTGGCCTGACTCCCAGGTGTAGATCGGAGCAAACTCATAGTTGCCCAATAGGTTTCTCTTGATCCAACTGTTGTCATGCGCGAACCACGGCACGTCGTAGATCACGGCCATCGTGACGCGATGAGCGTGGTCAAGAATTGAGTTTGCTCGTTCCGCCGGAAAATCCTGAAAATTCTGCGGGCGACGAGGCGTGATGTCTGTAGAATGGAAGTCCGCAGTGCTGTTGTCAATGAGGTGACTCCAAGTCCATGCTGCCTGGAAAGTCAAGCCATTAGACAAGCGGCGCTGTAATTGAGTTTGCAGGCCGTGATAGGTGGAAGCTCCCCACGGTGCGAATTCGGTGATGAAGCTGCCGAACCCGGCATTACCGTATTCGGGTGAAAAGTATGTGCCAACATCATAGTAGTTGTAAGCGAGAGTTCCCGGAACATCACCGACACCATTCGCTCCGCCTGATTGCGCAGCCCAAGCCAGAGGCAGTGCATTTAGTACGGCCTGGCCCGGATTGGTAAGGTAGGTGGGAATATACGTGCCAGGCGTGGTGCCGATACCTGGGATGGAATCAATAATACTCTGCACTGGTAGATGAATACCACGAGACCCTACGTAGCGAACCTCCGCCGTGTATTTCGATGCAAACACGTGCTGTACACCGAGGTTCCATGATTCGGCATAAGGATACTGCACGTTGTTCGGCAGTACGGAAGAAGTATTCAAGCGGGCATCCGTCTGACTTAGAATGGTAATTCCGCTCGAGGCCTCGGGTGGAATTCCGCCGCTAGCCAGGAAAGGCGCGGTGCAATTTGCCGGGCAGTTAGCAGTCGAGCCGATTTGCGGCGGACGCGACAAAGTGCCGATGTTGTCATAGAGCACGTCGTAACCCATGCTGAAGCCACCACGAATTGAGGTGTTGCCGCTGGCGCCCGGAGAGTAGGCAAAACCGATGCGGGGCATAAAGTCCTTGCCCGGGGCCTGCGGAGTTCCAAAAGTAATCAGTCCGGGAACATCCGAGATCGCATTCAGGCTCTGCTGCGTCCAGCCGTAAGGGACGGTAAGGTACTCATACCGTAAGCCCAGGTTCAGGCTGAGGTGGCTGGTTATTTTCCATACGTCGTTCACGTACCAACCAAACATCTTGTCGTTGCCCGAGTAACCGGCAGACCCGAAGCTACGCTGGCCGAAAGACGGAATCTGATCATTTACGAACGAATCGAGAGTGGTGTATTCGTAGTCGCCACGCGCGCGCTGGATGAACAACTGTGGGTCGATCTGCTTGCGCAGATCAATGCCAAACTTAAAACTGTGTTTCCCTCTGATCCAGGACACATTGTCTTCAAGTTGGTAGGTATTCTGCACGGCATACTGAGGGGCGTTAGGATCAGGACCCACATTGATGCTGCCTAATTCATCGATCGTGAGGTTGGGGAATGCGTCCAAATTCTCAAACTTAGACAGGGCTCCAGTGGGAACGGTGTAATCGTTCGCGGTGCGGTTGAATCCCACGCGGAACTCATTCGCGATGCTGGGCGTGAAAGTGTGGTATTCGGCCAAGGTTACCAGATGGTAAGGGATGGACAGCGTAGTAAAGAAAGTCTGCAGTTCAGCACCGGTATCGATGGTGCCCAACTTGTTGTAAATGTACCGTCCGCGGATCTGATCCCTGTCGCTCAGGTTGTAATCCATGGATGTTACCAAAACCTTCTCATTGCTGTAGTTAGGCGCGATGATCGGTAGAATACCGATCGCGATTGAGTGGGGGATCAGAGTTCCGGGTGTGGATATGTAGTCGTTAACCGTGACCGTATTGGCTCCGCCGCAGGTAGCTTGGGCCGGAGCAGTGGCGAATGCTGCGAAACCATTGATGTTATTAGCCGAGACCCCTGGGACGGCCAATGCCGCCGCCCACCCTGCCGCCGTCGGTGCACAAGCCGGGGAACTCGGCACAGCCGCCTGGCCGATCGGGTTGTACTCGAAATTAGCAAAGTAAAACAGTTTGTTCTTGATGATTGGTCCGCCCACCTGTCCGCCGAACCGATTATTGTCATAGCGGGGATTCACCGGCGACTGACCTGCAGGAGTTACGTTTGCGATCTCCTGGTCAATGGCGTTGAGGTTGCGATTCTGGAAATACTCGTACACCCGGCCGTGTATCGTGTTCGTGCCGTTAACTATGACTTGGTTGAACTGGGCACCTGCGGAGTGTCCAAACTCCGGGCTGAACTGGTTCTGGAGGACAGTGAAGTTAGCGACGGCGTCGTTAGGCACATAAACCAAGGGACCGGTTACGGTCTTGTCGTTGTTGTCGGTACCCTCAATGGTGAAGTTGTTCTCTCGCGGACGCTGACCGCCAACAGATGGTCCGGAACCAGCACCCAAACCCCCGGTGCTGCCTACGCCGGCGTCTAAGAGCGATAAGTTCAACACACCAGAAGGGCCATTCGAAGCGATGGGCAGGTCCTGCAACGCCTTCTCGTCGTACGTGGACTGCAACTGGCTGGTCGTAGTGTCGATGGTTGGTGGGACGCCGGAGACTTCAATCGTCTCGCTCGCGGCGCCTGGAGTCAGCCTCAGGTTTCGGGTGCCGGTTTTGTTCAATTCCACGTCAACTTGCTCGGTGATGGTCTTGAAGCCGGTCATCTTCGCCGTAATCTTGTAGGTTCCAACCTGCAAATTATCGAAGCGGTACTCGCCAGCGCTGTTCGTCTTCGTGGTAGCCACCACATTAGTAGCGACATTCACGGCATCGACTTGCGCGCCCACAACCGCTGCGCTTTGCGAATCGAGTACCGTGCCGACTACGTTGCCGTCAATGGCCTGGCCGAAGGCCAGACCGGCGCTGATCGCGAGCAGACCAAACAGTGCAAAAACCAGACCTGCGAGCTTGAGGCTCGGTGCAAGCTGTCTCATCGTGTTTCTCCTGACGCGCGTAATTTAGGGTGAACCCAGGTAATCCCGACCATGAGGTTTTGTCGGGGTGCACGTATGCAGAAATATGGAATAGATACAGCGCCCCCGAGCAACAAGACATGTGCAACTAACGCACCAAAACAAAACTTTACAAAGCCCTATTGTTTTCAATGTTTTGTTATGTCAGGCTCGGCGTTTCTCCCCAAAAACCGAATTGCTGGGGCAGTAAATCTACTATTTTTGGTATCCACAGCAACCCGAAGGATCGGGGTTGCATCGCGCCATGGCACTGGGGCTTGGCTCGCTACACGGGCTAAGAGATTTACGACCGCAGGTGATCAGCGCGTCGCGGGCGTCGTGGTCTTTCTTTGGCGTCAAGACGTGAGCGGCGGGGAGCGATGGCCCGCGATAGTCGTTGTTTGATGGAGAAAAAAGGCCGACCTTGCGGTCGGCCTCGACATAAAGGGAGGCTGGTTAGAAGATAAACTTCAAACCGAAAAAGAGGCGCCGTTGTGCGATGCCATCCGTAACGATGTTTCCAGCAAAGGTCGCACCGCCGTTCTCGTTGAAGTTGTTATTCTGGAACGAGCCGCTGGCGGCGTCATCTAGAATTGGGTCGGGAACGCCGCGGAACTGCGTATTCATGACGTTATACGCAGTGACTTGAAATTGAGCCGTGAGCCGTTCCGTTACACTGATATTCTTGAACACAGAAAGGTTCGCAGTACTAATCGGCGTTCCGCGCAGGGTGTTGCGGCCCACCCCGGCGAACGGCGTTCCATAATAAATCGCCGCATTCGGATCGTTGTGAACCCAGTGCACTGCATCGAGGGTTGTAGGCGCTCCGGTCACGAAATCAGAAAGGGTGCAAGTCGAAGCGCTTGTTCCTGAGCAAGTAAACTGGCCCACGGAAGCAATCGGGGCGGCGGGATTTGCTAAGACCGGGCGGCACGCATCGTATCTTCCACCCCAATTCCCACCGGGGTCGCAGAGGCTGCCATTGCTTGGATACCTCTGTATCGTGGTGTAAGGCTGTCCAGTTGTGTAGCGATAGGTTGTGTTCACCTGCCAACCGCCCAGCACGCGACCCGCGGCGCCGTGCTGATCCTTGTAAAAGGGCAGATCGTAGACTATGGCTACGCCCACTATATTCGGGAAGTCGGTTCCCGAGTTAGCTCGCTCCGGAGCGCCGGTGTTAAACGGGTTCTGCGCCTCGGCCAGAGTGTTGCCACCAGCAATCGTGCTGTAGATTTCGCTGGCGTTATCAATTGAATGGCTCCAGGTATATGAAGCGGTAGCGCTCACGCCGTGAAAGTTGGCGGCGCGCAGTTCGGTTTGCAGGCCGTTGTAGCTAGCGCTTGCTGTGTTGGCATCCTGGATGACGTTCGAGAAATTGCAGTTGACGTTTCCTGCCGCGAAACCAGGCGCGCCGGGAGTAGAGCAGGGCGTTAAACCGGCCGGAATTACATTTGAAAATCCCGCGGCGATGAGCGGACCTAACTCTGGGTTCCCATTCTGTGCCTGGAAGAGACGGACTCCGTGGTTGCCCACGTAGCGAATTTCACTCACGATCCTGCCGGTGAACGAGTGCTGTATTCCGATATTCCACTGTTCCGAGTAGGGGTTGCGGAAGTTGGGGCTCACTTGCGTCTGGTCGGCGAATCCTGGGTTCCCGGCGGGTGCCAGCGGCTGCAGGTACGGGATGACTTGGGTCCCGAAAAGACCCGCCGTCGGTAGTCCCGTCGAAGGCTGATTCGCAACCGGCCCCAACGTGGCGAGATTCACGGCAGGAGCCGACGTGGCTACATTCAGAAAGATGTTGTAGAAGGCCGGGTCGTAAGCGATGCGGAAGCCGCCGCGCACAACCGTCGCCTGACTGCCGTTATAGAGGTTTGGTGTCCAGGCAAAACCTATAACGGGAGAAAAATTATGCAACGCCTGCGGGACGGTTGGCACTGTTGTTTGACTCAAAGGAAGCGTCGTGGACCACAAGGGCAGCGGTCCGGTCTGCTGCTGGGTCGATTTCTGGTGTAACAAATTGATCGCCTGTTGATACCAGTCCCAGCGCATACCCAAGTTCAGGGTCAGGTTACTTTTCACTCTCCAGTCGTCCTGCACATAAAATCCCAAGTCCCATTCGGTAAACGGAAGAATGGGGCTTCCGAGCGCGATTTGCGTCTCCTCAGGATTGTTCGCAATCATGTCGCTAAAGCTCCCAAAAACAAATACTCCATTGTTTTCCGGGAGAAAAACGTTGGGCGAGCGTTGCTGGTCGACTTCAGCGCCAAATTTAACGGTGTGATGGCCTTTGAGCATGGAGGCATTGTCCTGCAGCTGATACACATTGATGATGCGGCCTTGGGGAAAGCCAGCGGCGACACCAAAGCTGACAATATCCTGCGGTGCTGATCCTGCCAGAATCATGTCCGTTGGGCACTCGGTGGGGCTCACGGAATTGCACGTGGGGAACGATTGCTCTTGGAAGAATATGCTGGCGCGAGAGTAGCTGAAACGGACCTGGTTGACGAAGGCATTGCTGAAGTTGCGCGCCCAATCCAAGCCAATCTGCTGGCTGAGTGAGGGGACGAACTGATAGTCGCCAACGTCGATGCCATTGCCGAAGTTCACGCCGCCCTCGTATTGCTTCTGGTAGACATAGCGGGCAAAAAAGTTGTCCTTATTCGATAACTTGAAGTCGACGCGCCCCGTGGCTTCGTAGTCGTTAAACGGGCTAGGCACAAAACGTGAGATGGCGCCAAATTGAATCGGCGTGCAGCCGTTCGCTCCGGCCACCGTGCAAGAATATGCCGAACCGGTGGCAGGATCGATTTGATTGGTCACCAGCACGTTTTGAATGTTTGTAAATGTTGGATTACCAGTAGCGATCACGTTGGGCCCAATCGTCGATTGAATTAAGCCGATTGGGCTGCCTGGAAAAGCGGCCTGCAGCTGCGAGTCGCCAGTTGGGGTGGGCACGATGCCTTGTCCCGAGGAGTTGGGCTGGCCAGCAGTGCGTTGGCGGTCGATGTTGGTCGAGCCGAAGAACCAAATCTTATTTCGTTTGATTGGCCCTCCGACGGTCCCGCCGAAGCGGTTCTCCACGAAGCGCGACACTGTCGGTGCCGTGCAGCCGGTTGAGGGCGATACTCCCGGGGGGCAGAAGCCGAACAAGGGATTCTTCTCCTGGTTAGTCAAGGAATCGAAGGTTGAACCATCCCAGATTTCATAAGCCGATCCATGAAAAGCGTTGGTGCCGGCCTTGGTGATGTAGTTCACCACCGCTCCGGTGTTGCGGCCAAACTCTGCATCGTAATTGGTGACCACCTGCACTTCGGCAATGGCGTCCTGGTTACCGAAGAAAATGTCGGGGCCGCCAATGGAGTTGTCGTTGTTGCTTTGGCCGTCAATTTGAAAATTGTTTGAGCGGGCGCGCTGACCGTTTACGGAAAGTTCGGCACCGTTGTTGTTGCTGAAGCTGGCGTCGCCTGCAGTTGCGACCCCGGGGACGAAAAGAGCCAGCGAGTCGAAGCTATTTCCCATGGGCAGGTCGGCGACCTTTTCTGAACTGAAAGTATCTGAGATTTGATCCGTTGTCGCCTCGATCAATGGAGCGGTTCCCTCAACCGTGACCGTTTCTGCGGATGATCCTAGTTCCAGCTTGACTGTTCCAAGGGAGGTGTTCTGACCTACATTTACTGAAACCGAGGTGGCCTGATAAGTACGAAAATTCGAGGCTTCGATGCGCAGACTGTAGGCGCCGGGCGGTAAGTCGCGCAACTCCACCGCGCCCGTGGAGTTGGTTTGAGCCTTGAACTCCCGGTTGGTCGCCAGGTGCCTGGCGGTAACTTTGGCACCGGCTACGACCGCACCTTGTGGATCTTGAACTACTCCGGAAATGGTGCCGGTGACGATACCTTGAGCCAGGGCGAAAGTGGCGCCAAATACCATTGTTCCGAGAATGATCAGCGAGAGAACCTGGAATCGGATCGAGGGGTAGTTCAAGGTAATTCTCCTTGCAGAAACGAGATAGAGAAACTCAAAACAGCCTCAGATTGCGCTACTTAACGTAAAGCAGCTGACATTCCAAACGTCCCATGCGTAACGACTTTAAGATCATTGACTTGTGCGGCAGCTACATTCTCTTTACAAAAAAACACACGCATTTGCGGATGCGGTCTATGAGTGTTCGTATGGTCAGTTGTTATTGTTAAGCTGTTATTGTTAAAGGGGCTGCTCTGGTCATGCAGATGTGCCTGCTACAATCGGCGTTTCTGTGAGTAAATCTTCGACCCATCGCGAATCCTCCGGGCCATACTCTGGCGACCCGCCAGTGCGAGGAGCTCACACCTTCGACTCGGTGCCGATGCTCGACTTGCAGCGCCAATATCTGCAGGTGCGGGAGGAGGTGTTGGCTGCGATTGAGAAGGTTTGTGCGTCGCAGCACTACATTCTGGGGGCAGAGGTGGAGGAGTTGGAGCGGGAGATCGCCACTTTTTGCGGCGCTGGTGACGCTGTCGGATGTGCCTCTGGCACTGACGCCTTGTGGCTGGCGCTGGCTGCGGCCGGCGTGCAGCCTGGAGATCAGGTGCTGACCACGCCCTTCAGTTTCTTTGCTTCGGCGAGCGCCATTGTGAGGGCCGGGGCGCGGCCGGTGTTCGCCGATATTGACCCGCGAACATGTAATCTTGATCCGGCTCAGGTCGAGTCATTTCTGCGCAGCAGTCCACATGACAAGCTGCGCGTGCTGTTGCCGGTTCATCTTTACGGCCAGTGCGCCGACATGAATCGCTTGCAGCAACTTGCCGCGGAATTTCATTTGTCACTAGTCGAAGATGCCGCGCAGGCGATTGGTGCGCGCTGGGGAGACGAGTTGGGGAAGAGCCGAAGCGCAGGATCCATGGGCGTCTCGGCGGCGTTCAGTTTTTATCCCACCAAGAATCTTAGCGCCTACGGCGATGCGGGACTGGTGGCTACCAGCGATCTGGAGATGGCGGCGCACATGCGGCGGTTGCGCAATCACGGCAGCCCACGCCGTTATGTGCACGAAGAGTTTGGATGGAATTGCCGTCTTGACGCGATGCAGGCCGCCATCTTGCGCGTGAAATTGAAGTATGTCGCGGGATGGAACGATGCGCGGCGACAGCGCGCGGCAACTTACGATCAGCTGTTTGCCGAAGCTGGGCTTTCGGGAGCTGGAGATCTGCGAGGCGAGAACGCTTCTCCCATTCAGCTTCCGCAAACGTCCAGACAGGCGCATCACGTTTTTCATCAGTATGTGGTGCGAGCCTACCGCCGCGACGAACTTCGCGAGTTCCTGACCGCACGCAAGATTGGGACGGAAATTTACTATCCCATCCCGCTGCATCTTCAGCCTTGTTTTGTGTATCTCGGTTACCGCGAAGGTGACTTCCCGGAAGCCGAGCGCGCCGCGAAAGAAGTGCTGGCTTTGCCGATGTTTCCTGAACTCACCGCAGAAGAGCAGAAGTGGGTAGTGACAAGTATCGCCGACTTTTATTGCTAGTCGATTTCCTGCTCGTACAGATCTCTGCGCACATTGCGAAACTCGCGAGAGTAAGAACGTGAGCGCGTAACTTTCCGCGGCCGTGCGCATCAATACTAGGCGCGCGGAGATGAAGCAATGCGAATATTTCCTGACTCAGTTTTCGGTGCGGGGCTAGTGGCCGGTGCGCTTTTCTTGGGGTTCCATTCCTCCGGAATCACGCAAGTATCTGCCGCCAACGCTGCCCGCAGTCCTGTAGTCGTTGAGCTTTTCACTTCGGAGGGTTGTTCTTCGTGTCCGCCAGCTGATTTGTTACTGCAGAAATTGGTGCAGCAGCAACCGATCGCGGATGCCGAAATTATTGCTCTCGAGGAGCATGTGGATTATTGGAATCACGACGGCTGGGTCGATCCCTATTCTTCATCGCACTGGACCGAGCGGCAGCAAGCTTACGCCGCCGTATTCAAAGACGATCCGTACACGCCGGAGGCCGTAGTGAACGGCCGCAGCCAGTTTGTCGGCAACAATCGCGGAGAAGCGGAAGCTGAGATTAAGAAAGGGGCGGGGGGCTTAAAAACGGAAGTGCGGATCACAGCTCTCCCCTCGGATGAAAAAGGCTCTGAACGCTTCCGCGTGTCAGTGAACAAACTTGCGGGAAACAATAACGGCGATGTAGCGGAAATCTGGCTGGCGGTAACGGAAGATGGGTTGCATTCGGCGGTGAGTCGCGGCGAAAACGCCGGGCACGTTCTGCACCATGTAGCCACGCTCCGAACCTTGCGCAAGATTGGGATTGCAGATGCGCGCGACGATTCGGTTGCGTTCTCCGGCGATGCCCTTGTCAGATTCAGTCCTGACTGGAATCCGGAAAATCTGAGCGTGGCCGTCTTCGTTCAGGAGACAAAAAGCCGGGAAATTCTCGGGGCGGCTTCGACGAGGATCAAGGACTAATCGAGGGGATTGCTACTCGAAGAACCAGTTACGGCAAGGGCTTGGAGATCAGCGCCGCCTGCGCTTCGCTGTCCTCGGAGTTTCTTTCTGCTCGCCGGGTGCTAGAACGCGCCGGACGATCGGAGTATTCAACTTGTACTTGCGCTCGGTCACGTTGCCAGAGTCGTCTTTGACGCGCAGGATGAAAACCGGCAACGTACCTTCTTTATCGAAATTCTCGGTGGTCACGGTCACGGGAAGCACGCCGTTCAGGCCGTGTTCGCGGTAGGCAGTTTCGTAGCGATGCCTTCGCACGTTCCAGGTGTATACGCGAACCTGGTCGTAATCGTAGGGAAGCCCGTCGCGCGGTTCCGTCATGGCGCATAGATACTGAGGAACGTTCTTTCCCGTACCGTCTTTGCCTGAATCCTCAACCTGATCGAGAACGAAGAAGGCAACAAAGCGCTGGCCTTCGGCATATTGGGCGATATCCAGCGGCACGTCGATATCGACCATGCGGGCCAGCACCCAGCCGACGCGGTTCTGCGTGTCGCGCACCAGCCACCAGTCTTCCAGCACCGGGCCGATGGACTTCCCTCCGGGTTTCGTTTGCACCGCCGCTCCAGGTTGTTTTTCCGCAGTCGCGCGTTTGAGCACGGAAACTTTGGCGCCGGCCAAAAGCTGGTACAAGTGTTCGGTTTCTCGTCCGGGCGTGAGATGGAGATTGGTGTCATTGCGCAAAACGCCCGGCGCTTGAACGGGATCACTCTGGTTGTCTTGCGTAAGCTTCTGCAGGCCATCGTAGGTTGACTGATCTACGAGATAGCGTTGCTCGATCCAGCCCTCGAGGCCGCTGGCGGTACGCACGCGGGAGAAGCGCTTCTCGTGCTCCAGTACTTCCACGCGTTCGCCATTTTTTACGATTCCGACGCGGTTGTAGATGGTGGCGACCTGATCGCGCAGCGTCGCCTGCACGGCAGAAACATAGTTTACTTCGAGCACGCGGTGCCGCCCGCGATTGCACGCCGTCACGGCAAATACGACGGCCAGCGTGAGCGCCAGGACGAGCCGTTCGAGATGCGATAAACGGAAGGTGTTCACAATCTTTACGAAGAATGGTTCATCCAGACGCACTTTTCACTATAACGCGTTGCCGGCTGGCCGCGAGCCGCGCTGGGTTTACGGACGATGCACCTCCGGACGTAGCTTTCTGGCTGGCCGTCCTTACATGAAGGACTGCGATTCGGTTAACATTAAGCACAAGGCGTTACATCGCGGCCTTGCAGTCGTCGACGATGGGTAACGCGGTCGCACTTTAAATTTCTGACATGCGAATTATGAAAAATATTTCCAGGAATCTGTCCGTGTGTAGTTTTCTGTTTGTGGTATTGGCTATTTTCTCTTCCGCTTCAGCGCAGCAGGCAGCGGTGAATCCCGCACTGCGGCCGCCCAAAGGCGCGCGCGTTGCCATAGTGGTCTTTGAAGATTTGCAGTGTCCCGATTGCCGCCGCGCTGCACCGCTGGTGGAAGAAGCCGCGAGAACTTATAAGATTCCCCTGGTGATCCATGATTTCCCGTTGCCTTTTCATACATGGTCGTACGACGCGGCCATCCTGGCGCGCTATTTTGACATGCACTCAAAGGCGCTGGGTAATGAGTTCCGGGATTATATTTTCTCAAATCAACTGGAAGTGACGCCGCAGAATTTGCGCGGGTTCGCGGAGAAATTCGCGACCGACCACAAAGTGGATTTGCCTTTCGTGGTTGATCCCGATGGCAAACTTGCTGCGCTGGTGAATGCCGACAAAGAACTGGGCAAAGAAATCAACCTGCAGCACACTCCCACGTTATTCGTTGTGAGTAACCGGCACTCTGGCAAATCTTTTGTGGAAGTGGTCGACCGCAGCCAGCTTTATGCGCTGATCGACGAGATGATGAAAGACTAGGGGAATGGGCTCAGTCTGAAGGGTCTTACCACGAAGGACACAAAGTAACACGAAGGAAATTCTGTGCGGTCGATTGACTTAGTTGTTCCACGCATGAAACTTAGCGGCCGGTGAATAGCCGGGCAAAAAGTAAGAGTGACAATCCGATGGCGGCGATGCTATTGGCTCGAATGCCACGATAACTTGCGGCCCACGGAAACATTAAGACCTCGAAGAAGGGCATCAGCCGCTCTGGCCACAATAATCCCGCCACGCCAAATGCCAGACAAAACTGGACAACCAGACACAATCCCAAAGTGCTCATCGCTGTAATTCCAATACTGGGGTGGTACGACGCCTTCTATTAAAACGCGCCTTCAGCTTTTTGGGGGAGATTACGAAAGTACCTTGGAGAAGCTATGCAAGCAAGAAAAATTTCCTCGAATTTAGAATCTGGATGCTGCATTGGTTGCGAACTGTTCCTAGTCTCCGAATCCAATGCCGACAGCGCGAGCGGCGCGCACAATTTCTCCGTTCGGATTCACTGATTTGAGCTGACCAATAGCGTGCGCTACATCGACTGAGACGATCGTGTCACCGTGCAGCGCGACCATCATGCCGAAACCTCCGGCGGCGATCAGGTCCACTGCGGCGACGCCGAAACGCGTGGCCAGAATGCGATCGAAGGGCGACGGCGTGCCTCCGCGCTGAATGTGACCGAGCACGCTGACGCGAACGTCTTTGCCGGAGCCGCGAGCGATGGCGTTACCCAGCAGATTGCCAATGGAACTGGCGCGGCGGTTCTCTTTTAACTCCGGCGGGGTTTTCACTCCTTCGGCGACCACGATAATCGTAAAATCTTTGCCAACTTTTTCGCGCTCCGCGATGTAGCGGCAAACGTGTTCGATGGTGAAAGGAATTTCCGGAATCAGAATGATATGTGCGCCGCCGGCGATGCCGGCTTCCAGCGCGATCCAGCCGCAGTCGCGGCCCATGACTTCAACCACCATTACGCGATGGTGGGAGGCTGCAGTGGTGTGAATCTTGTCGATCGCGTCGGTGACGGTGTGCAGCGCGGTATCGAAGCCGAAAGTGACCTGGGTCGCCGAAAGATCGTTGTCGATTGTTTTTGGCACACCCACGATCTTCATTCCTTTTTTAAAAAGCTCGTAGGCAATCTTCTGCGATCCGTCGCCGCCGATGCTGATGATGGCGTCGATGCCAAGCTTCGCGGCGTTGGCGATGACTCTGCTGGAAATGTCGCGCATTACTTCCTTGCCATGCTCGACTTTCTTGTAGTGGAAGGGATCGCCGCGGTTGGTGGTGCCGAGGATCGTCCCGCCGCGCGGGAGAATGCCGCTGACCTCCTTGAGCGTGAGTTCGAAAGCTTTTTCCGGCCAGATCAGGCCATCGAAGCCATCGGGGATGCCGATGACCTTCCATCCGTATTTGAGGATGGCGGATTTGGTGGCGGCGCGGATGACGGCGTTGAGGCCGGGCGCGTCTCCGCCACCGGTGGCGATACCAATACAGCGAATATCAGACATAGGATGAATCGTCAGGAGGCCAGATGTAAGGAATTAATGCCGTTCTTCACGATGATACTGTGGCCTCATAGATTGGCAACTTACGACTGGCCGTGGACCAGTCGATGGGGCGCATATCGCTAGACTTCGCGGCGGTGGGATTCCGAAAATCCACATTGCGGCGGGCTACAGATCATCCGAGCTCCTGGAGTTGCGCTTGAACTTGGCAGTGATGAGTGCGCGAAACAATGAAGAACTTGACTTTTGTTTAGTCTAGCTTAAGCTAGATAGTATGAAGTTGCGAAAATCATCCATTTCGGAAGTGGGTGCCTTCGAGGCGAAGAACACCCTTGGGACTCTCCTCGATCGTGTGGAACGTGGCGAGGAGATCGTTATCACTCGACATGGAAAGCCCGTGGCCCGCCTGGTTCCAAACGTTGGGAGGATCGACCAAAGCCAGGCCCGTGCCGCTTTCCAGAGAATCCGCGAGCGGGCGCGCAATTTACAGAAACCAGGTACAGGTGAAAAAGAACTGGATTGGGACACTCTGAAGAAATGGAGAGATGAAGGCCGTCCATGAGCATAGTGCTTGACAGCTCAGTTACGCTGGCCTGGGTTTATCGCGGAGAAACGACTGAATCTGTGAACGAAGTTTTTGAAAGCCTCAGTCGCGCGGGCGCCTGGGTTCCCAGTCTATGGAGGCTGGAAGTCGCAAATGTTTTGCAGATGGGAATCAGACGCGGTCGCCACGACGGGGCGTTTCGTGATGGCGCGCTTTCGGATCTCGCGTTGTTTCCAATTCACGTGGATCTCGAAACGGACCGCCAGGCCTGGGGCGCGACGGCGCGATTGGCGGAACGGCACCGGCTGACGCTGTATGACGCCGCCTACCTGGAACTCGCGTTGCGGCGCGGGCTGCCGTTGGCGACGCTGGATCAGGAACTACGCGCGGCCGCAAGCCACGAGAAGGTTCAGTTGATCGGCGTGTAGGTTCGAGGCGAAAAGTCGAAAGCCCACTTCCCGCAAAGGAAGCGAGAAGCGGGGCACCCGGCCGCAGACGAGAAGTAGGACACCCGCTCGTTACGGGCTAATTGTGAATGAAGCTGAATTTGAGCCAGCGGCGCCACACCCGGTTGTGTCCGTCGCCTGGACTGTACCCGTAGAAACGGTTTGATTCGAGTTCACAGGGTTGTATACGTAAACCACGGCCGTGTCAGGCTGTGCGATATCCGTCCCTGGGATCGTAGCAGTGAGCTGCTTACTATTGACGAACGACGTCGTGAGCGACGTGCCATTCCACACCACTACAGAGTTGCTGTTGAAATTACCGCCGTTCACAGTCAGAACAAAACCAGCTCCTCCAGCGGTGGCGCTGCTCGGCGAGAGCGAACTTACTGACGGCGTCGACGGACAGGAGCAGGAGACGACAGGGAGCAGGAAAATCGCTAACGCGCCCAAGAGAGGAAGGCCCTTCATTGTTGAGCCCAGAGTAACACCTCGCTGCCGAGTAGTGATACGGGGCAACCCGGTACCTCGAGATTGGCGCGGGCCGCCTGCCGACCCGTCTTACTGCGTTACCGTCACTTGGATCGAGTTCGAAGTGACTATGTTGCTGCCGCTCACATAGGTTGCGTTGATAGTCGCGGTGCCAGCAGTCGACCCAGCCGTCACGCACATCGGGTCTGTCTGCTGCTCCAAGGTGACAAGGGTAGTGGGGTTCGCCTGCCAGGTCACGCTTGTGGTGACGTCGATCGATTGCCCTCCCGAACTCGCAGTGGCAATCAAACACTGAGCACCGGATGCCACAGCGCCCTCGCCCAAGGTGAAGGAGGTCCCTGAGCCGCCACCATAAAGACCGACAATAATCGTGGAGACGTCGCTCAAAGTGACAGTAGCAGTGGTGGTTGCGCTGGCAGTTCCCGACGCTGCGGTAATGGTTGCCGTTCCCGCCGAGATTCCTTTCAGGGCGCCACCGGTGCTGATGGTAGCTACGCTGGTATCGGAACTGGACCAACACACCGTAGAGCCGGTACAACTTGTGCCGCCGGTAAGCGTAAGAGCATTGCCGTTGCTGTCGGTTCCGGCGGCGGTGAGCGATGTGGTGAACCCCACGCTCACGCTGGGATCTGGGGGATCAATCGTGATGGTCGAGACGGTCGGGTTCACGAAAAAGCCAGTACAGCTTAAGGCTAGGGCCAAAGTTGCGAGAGTAGCGAAGGCGCCGACGATGCGGAGTTTATACTTCGTGGATGACATATTTATCTTAAATCCGGTTATCTCAAACCCGCTTTAGCGCCTGCTCGACTTGTATCTATGTACTTCGAACTGCGCACCGGTTAATCACGCCCGCCAACCGGGCTACTTGCAACTAGAATACTGTTTCGGAGCCACCGCAGTTGTAAAAAATTGTAGCAGAAGCAGATTTCGAGCTGCGACTTCACCGGCACCTTCGTGCACCCGCGTAACCAGCAGTGACAATGCCGTGCTTGGGATAAGAACGTCGACGCACCGCAGACCTTGCAATGAAAAAAGGCCAGTGCCGGTCGTGGCACTGGCCGATGAATCAACCGCCGATCGGATTAGCCTCCCTTGTGCTCTTCCTTAGCAGGTGGGCTTTCGCGCTTCGGTGGAGCCGCCTGTTTTTCCGGCTTGGGAGCAGGGGCGCTGTGGGTCTCCTTGGGTGCGCTCTCCTTTGGTGCACTTGCTTTAGGAGCACTCTCTTTGGGTGCGCTCTCGTGGGCTTTTGGCTCAGGAGCTGGTTTACTGGAGGCATGCGTTTCCGGAGCCGGACGAGGCTTCTCCGCCTTTGGTGCGCTTTCCTTGGGAGCCTTGGGAGCGCTTGCCCGGGGAG
>JBAVUV010000067.1:0-3054 GCA_049696955.1 Candidatus Sulfotelmatobacter sp.
TTACTTACCGTCACCAGCGCCGCTCCCGCCGTTCCTGCCGGCGTCGTTGCCGTAATCTGCGTTCCGCTCACCACCACCACGCTGGTCGCCGCTGCGCTTCCAAACGTTACCGTCGCTCCTGTCGCGAAGTTCGCTCCCGTGATCGTCACTGCCGTGCCGCCCGCCGTCGTCCCGCTGTTCGGACTCACACTCGCTACCGTCGGTGCTGGTCCCGACAGGGCAAAGAATGTCACCATCTGCATTACCCACGGCCCGGCAGACGACAGCGTCGCCGTCGCACTATTGCTCCCTGTTGCCGTGACCACTTTGTCTTCCGCAATATCGCTGTCCTGTGCCGTGATCACCCGAGATGTAAATCCACTTCCGGCCGAGGCTGTCGTCGTCTGCACCATATCGGCGCCAAAAACCAATTCGCTGGCCACCGTAGTAGTTGCCGCACCGCTGTTCGCAGCTGTGCTGTTGCCAACCGCTCCCGCCGTCACATCGACAGCATTTACTCCCCGATACTCCAGAATCCGAATATCCGGATACGTCGCTGCCTGGCTGAAGGTCACCGTCACTGTGTTTGCACCAGCCAAAATGTTCGGGGCATAATAGATCGACTGCCGCAAGGCCGTCCCGCTGGTCGGCCCGATGGCCAGAGTGTAGGTGTTTCCGGCGCTGTCTTTCACCGATTGCACCGTCGCCGTCGTGTCGTTCCATCCCACCACTACAACGTTCAAATCTCCGGCGGTCTGTGCCGTCGTATACACCACCGGCACCGTCGCCGTCGGCGATTGCGGTGTCGCAGAATTCTGCTGCACGAATGTGGGTGCGGCAAACAAGCCCGCGGGACACAGCAGGCCAGCGAGGGTCACAACCAACAGTTGTGTAAGACGGAAAGACTTGGCTTTGGAGCGGTTCTGCTGGGATAGGGAGTGGTTCATTGGAATCTCCAGATATTTTTCTTGTCGTAAATTTGCGACATCGAGGCGTGGCCGCAAACAGCGGCCTACCACCGGACACTACCGAACCGGAAATGCGATTCCTGCCGGAATGCCGGCAAGAGAATCAACCAAATTGTCAGCGAGTCCTGGGGGGTGGGCCTTTATATCTTGAGGTCCGAAACGCGCTTAGTTAAAAATATTTGAGACTTTAAGAAGCTAACAGCGAACAAAGCTACCGGGTCTGTACAGCAACTGCTTCATAGCTACAATCGCGATCCATAGGATGGAAAATGCGCCAATTCTCGCGGCTCGTCCATCCAGACCCGAGATGAGATTTTTCTTCTCCACAATGATGCCCACGCTGGCAGTGTTAGTGTCAGCAGTGCCATCGTTTGCCTGAAAGGTGAACCTGTCAGTTCCCACGTAATCGGTATCGGGCGTATACGTCAGATTCGGGAACCTGCCAGACAGCTTCCCATGCTTTGGCGCGCTCAACACCATGTACCTCAGCGGCGCTCCTTTTGGCGACAACGTTGAAACGGAAATTCCCACCGGAGTCGAGCGACTGGTCTTAATCGACTGGCTAATTGCGAGCGGCAACGTCGCCGCCTTTATGCCGACGATGGCGGTCTGGTATCCGATCGCAGTATCGTAACGAAAGTGACTGGCATAGGAACCACCGGCGAGAGCGTTCTTCGATTCACCCCACAGGAAAGTGGGAGATTGCTTATCCAAAATATAATCGTCAAGCGCACTGGCCTTAGCAATCGACTCATTTTTCGCCCACGCCAGCAGCAACGTGTGAGGCGGAACGGTGATCGGACTAGCGCTCACTTCAACTGATTTTGTGCCAGGCCGCAAGCTACCAATTGCAGAGTGCAGGGGAGGCGCGGTGATATCGGATCCGGATACTGCAATCACATGCAGTACCAACGGCGCGGGATTGCTTAAGTTGACTGTGAGTTGATGCTCGGCGCTGGTAATGGGACCGTTTACGTAATAGATTGCCGAAAGCAGCGTAAACGAACTGCCCGCCCATGGAGTGGGGCCCTCTAGAACTTTCCAGGAATTTCCAGCGTTGTCGGTAATGCCGTTGATAGCAACCGGACGGCCGTCCCACGAGGGATGGCTTGATAAGTACACCACAATCGTGGAAGCACCCCCGGAGTTGAACGAAGCTGTTGTATGTGACGTCAGTGGCTTGCGATTAATATAGCCAAGGCTGTTCACCACGGTTGGCGCCGATGTTTCGGCGAAGGCAGGAAGAGTGGTTAGTATCGCGGGGAGGAGCACGATAGCGAAAAAGAGTGCACGCTTCAATCTAGACAAGCGTCCCAATCTCACAAAGGTTCTCCGGTACTCAAGAATTTTTTCTGCTACTAAGTTTAGACAATCTATAAACGCCTTTCCGGGGGGCGAAAGTGGCGCCGTCCTTATTCGTTCACATCACCATATTCAAATTATCATCTTACGGCAGTAAAAAGCTTCCGCATAGCCGCTGGGTGCGTTGCATTCCATCCCTCGCAGGCGCATGAGCGAAAGAAACGTCTCTGGCTGAAACCATCGCTTACTACGCTGAGATTGAAATGCATCCATGATGTAACCAACTTTTTTCTGGTAGACCTCGGCTTCAAGCGGAACAAACACGCTGGGCCTTCCGAGGTCACCATCGTATTTCGGAATTTCGTACTCCAGGATCAAATGATCTCGAAATGTATTCCAGGTCAACTCCGAAATCAACCGGTGATCCTGATGCGCGTCGCGGCCGTTATGTGTAAAAACCACATCTGGTCTCAGCTGCTTCAATTCCTTTTCAAAGACCGTCTTCACCTCCGCGCCCGAAAACGGCATAAAGCCGTCCGGGAACATCTTAAGCAGCGGAGCCTTCACGCGCGACCCAGTAAACAGTTCAGCTCCGCGCCGCGCTTCCGCTTCTCGTACACCGGTGGCACTGAAAACCGTCCAGTAAATATCGCATTCTGGATATTGTTCTGCCAACCAAAGGATCGATCCACCACAGCCGATCTCAATGTCATCCGAATGACAGCCCAGACACAGAATTTGTGGCGCATTCTTTTTTCCTAAATCGAGTTTCAACCGGATCATGCGCCAGCCGAAATCACTTCCA
>JBAVUV010000068.1:0-11510 GCA_049696955.1 Candidatus Sulfotelmatobacter sp.
TCCGGTGATTGGAGTCTTTGTCGCTGCCGCGGGATCATCGGCGGATCCGGCGTTCGCGGGGAGTTGATCGGAAGGCGCTGACGATGGGTCATTCTGCCGCATTGCCGCCTGGACGACTGGTCCGTCACCGCCGGCAATCGCGGGCGAGGGCGCCCGCGCCACACTTACCTTGCCAACCGCCGGTTCTGGGGCAGACCCGTTTACTTCCGCAGTTTCAAGCGGCTCGCCGGGATGATCTGGGGTTCCTTCTTCCAGGTCTTTATCTTTTGTTTTCGCCTGCGCCATCAGCAGCTGATGATTTGGCGCAAGCGGCAAGTCGTGCGGCGTGTGCAGATATTCGAGAACCTGCTGCGTGACACGGCGAAACACGGGTGCTGAAACTTGTCCGCCCTGGTGAAGGCCCACGGCGGAATCCAGAATCACGGCTACGACTATCTGTGGATTATTTACCGGCGCGAATCCGGCGAACGAGCCGACATACTTTGTTTTTGAATACGCGCCTGTGGCCGGATCTACCTTTTGCGCCGTGCCAGTCTTACCCGCCGACGTGTAGCCTTCCAGAACTGCCTTGCGGCCGGTGCCCTCGAGCACCACTTTTTGCATCATCGACCGCATCTCGGCCGCGGTGTAACTGGAAATCACCCGCCGCGAGGTTCCGGGATGAAACGCCACTGTCTGCGGCAAGTTTTTCACTGGGGAGGTCTGCGGATCCAGCGTTCCCGCGACGATACGCGGTGCGGTCCAGACGCCATCGTTGGCGAACGTGGAAATCAAAGCCGAGAGTTGGACGGCTGAGATACCAATTTCCTGTCCCATGGAAATCGCGGCGATGGAGACTTTCGACCAGCGGCTTACCGGCTTGGTCAGGCCGCGGGTTTCGCCGGGTAATTCGATTCCAGTCTGCTGTCCGAATCCGTAGGCCCGAATGTATTTATAGAACCGGTCTTCGCCGAGGCGCAGCGCAATTTTAATCGCGCCCACGTCGCTCGATTCGGCTAATACGCCCCACACCGGCAGAAATCCATGTGGCCTCGAGTCGCGGATACGCATGCCGTTGTAGACAATCGATCCCATCTGGCAGTCAAAGATTTCGTCGGGATTCGTCAGCTTCTCTTCCAGCGCCGCGGAAATCGTTACCAGCTTGAAGGTCGATCCCGGCTCGTAGATATAGCTCACGGCGCGGTTAGTCAGCGCTGCGGGAGTGATCTGCTTACGCAGATTCGGGTTGAACGTAGGCCGGTTGGCCAGCGCCAGAATCTCGCCTGTGTGCGGATTCTCTACGATCACCGTGCCGGCAATCGCCTGAGTGTCGTGAATCGCCTGATCCAATTCTTTCTCGGCGATGTATTGAATGTTCTTGTCAATCGTGAGGACGACATTTTCTCCCGGCTCCGGCTGCTTCTCGACGTCGGAGAACCACTGACGACGCGCGTCTACCGAGATAAACATCTCTCCGCCGTGACCCCGCAGTTCATCGTCAAATTCGTGTTCGATGCCGCTCTGGCCGGCATCTTCCATGCCGACGGTTCCTACTACTTGCGCCGCCAGATCGCGTGCCGGATAAAAACGCTTTGGCTCCTTCTGAAAATGGATACCTTGTAAGTTCAGCGACTTGATGCGCTCGATGGTTTCATCATCGGCTTTTCGCGCCACCCAGCAGAAGGTCTTGTGGCTGCGGCAATCGGCGAGGACAACGTTATGATCTTCGCCGGTGATGCGGGTAATAAGAGAAACTGCTGTGGGAAGGTCTTTTACTTCGGAGGGCACAGCGAATGCAGAATCCACCAGCACAGACATCGCCAGTTCGTGACCCGCGCGGTCGTAGATGACTCCGCGTTTGGCGGAGAGTGGAATCTCGCGTTGCTGCTGGTGCTCGGCTTGCTTCACGAAGCTGCCGTATTGAAAAACTTGCAGGTAGACCAGCCGAGCGCAGATCAGAAGGCACCAGAATAGGAGCATCCCGCCCAGCAGGTAGAGGCGGGAGTTCTTGCCGAGACTGGAGTTAACCGAACTCATAGTCGCCGCTCTCGAGATCTGTGATTCCGAACCTCACAAAGTGAAGGAAGGAATCCGCTTTGTGGCGGTGCAGGCAAACAGCAGGTTCCTCGTCGCATTCGCTCCTCGGAATGACAAGTAGCGTCGGTGGAGCAGCCGTTAGACAAACATGGCGGACCACCTTCCAGTGGACCGCCAATAAATTCATGTGGGTACAGCCGCCCCCGGCTGTCCGCCGAGCGAAGCTCGGCCTTGCTCTACACTCGTTACTGCCCCGCCAGCACCGTGATCGGGGCCACGCTCGCCATTACTGGATCATTGCTGTGATCCAGTGCGGGACCATCCATGCGGATTACCTGACCCGGTTCCGGCGGCACCAGACCCATGCGGCGCGCCATCACGTCAATTCTTTCCGGATCGCGCAGGCTGGCATCTTCCAGCCGCAGGGCGCGGTTCATCTCCGTGAGATTGCTGAGTTCGCGCTTGGCGGATTCGATCTGGTAGCCATATTCAATTGCACGGAAGTGCTGCCAGGCATAGGTGAAGACCAGCAGGAATAGAACAGCGAGCGCAGTGCCGAATTGCTTCATCTCGCGGTTATGTCGCGGATCTTCGGCCTTCACCAGACGCGAATTGTCGATCGCTTTGGCAAAATAAATCTCCGGCGTGCCGGTAAAAAATGTATTCCGCCGCGCCACTGGGACCGCCATCCGCATTGCTGTTGCCGTTGCCATTAGGCTGCTCCCGCAAAGATGGATTCTGTTTGCTGCGAACTCGGCAAATCAAAGAGCCGCCGCAGGTCCATTTCTTCGGACACGCGTTCCTCAGACATGCGCTTCTGCTGAGCGCTTTGTTCCACTCGTTCCACCGCTGCCATCAAATCCCTGATCAGAGTTCCCGTATACATCGCGCACCTTCCAACTCGAATTCCTACCCAGAACCTGGCTTCGAACCGGAAGCCTTTCCACCTCGGCGGATCTTCGTCCACCTTTTTCAGAACCTGTTTCACTAGAATCTGAACGCCCGGCACGCCATTACAGCTGTGCCGGGGACTCCGGCAGGTTTTCCGGAATCTAAACTCGTTATGTGGGGACAGCCGCCCTCGGCTGTCCGCCGAGCGAAGCTCGGCACTTTCTAAACTCTTTCCGCTGCCCGCAATTTCGCGCTGCGTGACCGCGGGTTTCGCTCCTGCTCTTCTTCGGATGCTGTCACCGGTTTCCTGGTCAACACCCGGAAGTACTTGTCCTTAATTCCGCCTTCGCGGAAGGCATCCTTTACGATGCGATCTTCCAGCGAATGAAAACTGATCACCACCACACGTCCTCCTGGTTTCAGAATCCGCGGCGCCGCTTCCAGCAGCGCCTTCAGATCGTCCAGTTCGCGGTTTACGAAGATTCGAAGAGCTTGAAAGGTTCGCGTCGCGGGATGAATCCTTCTTTCTGCCTGGTTCATTGGCCGGGCCGCGGCTGATATGACATCCGCAAGATGTGCGGTAGATCGTATCGGCCGCGACCGGACAATGGCTCTGGCGATTCTCCGCGACCTCCTTTCCTCTCCGAATTCGTAAATCACATCGGCAAGCTCGCGCTCGTCGAGGTGGTTTACCACTTGTTCGGCGGTACGCTCCGACCGCGGGTCCATCCGCATGTCGAGCGGTCCATCCGCCTGAAAACTAAATCCGCGCGCCGCATCACCGAGTTGCAAACTGCTTACGCCGATATCGGCCAGGATGCCGTCCGCAAAGTTCTTGCTGAACCGCTTTCCGATTTCGGAGAACGAGCACTGCAACAGCGTGATCTGGGGCGAGTCGGCAGTTGCCGGCGAGACGCCGGCGCTACTTTCCGACTGGGCTGGCGCCAGCTTTTCCTGAGAAAAGCTCAGCGCCGCTGGGTCTTTATCGAGCCCAATCAAATGTCCCGGTGCGCCGAGGCGTTTTGCGATTTCGTAACTGTGTCCGCCCAGGCCCACCGTGGCGTCGATATAGGTCCCGCCACGCCGCACGTTTAAAAAGTCGATCGCTTCTTTTAAAAGAACCGGAACATGATTTGGTGAAAGCTGGCTCGCTTCCCTTCCACCACCATGCCCTACCCCCTGAGGGGTGTCTGTTGAACCCTCGCCCACTAGATGCCCAGTTCGTCGAGCGTCTTCTCATCTTCAGGCGTGAACTTTTCTTCCTCGACCTGCTTGCGGTACGAATCCAGGTTGCGCACGATCAAGTGCGTCAAGTTGCCGGTAACCGCAACCTCGCCTTTGATCTGCGCCGCTTCGCGCAGCAGTTGCGGTATCAGCAGCCGCCCCTGCCCGTCCATCTCCACCACCTGCCCGTAGTAGTTCACGCGGTCCAGAAACTTTTTCTTCGTAGGATTGAAAGTGGAGAGCCCGGCCAGCTTCTGTTCGATTCGCTCCCACTCCTCGAAGGGATACACTTGAGCAACCTTCCCATCGAGACTTGTGATGTAGTATTGCTGTCCGTACTTCTCGTCGATCACCCGCTTGAACTCGGCAGGGATCTTTAACCGTCCCTTTTCGTCGACGCGAGTTGGGTGATTGCCGCGAAACATTTGCTTTCTCGGTCATCCTGAGGTGACGCTTTTCGTCGCCGAAGGATCTGAAAACCACTATTACTGCCCCGCAGGAGGTACAAACGGCACAAAGTCTGGTCAAACTCGGTCGGTTCGGGTTGTTTGCCGTGCTTTTGGGTCGGATTTCCACCGGCTCCTCTTTTTCAGCTTCCCGTCCCACGATCTCGATCTGCTTGACCACTCTGTACCACTTTCTCCCACATCTTAGCTGTAAGTCATTGATTGTCAAGAGCAAACTTGAAGGTGCGGATGTTACTAAAGTGCCGATTTGGCAAAGTACGAGGCCTTGTGGTTAATCAGAAATTCGACCACAAGCTGTTGGGTTTACTCCCTGGATTCCTTCGCTATTCCTTCGCTCACATTTTTCTTGCACCCCGCGCTGGTCACGGCTTTTGTTGTGGAAAAGCAGTTTGAATCCGGCTGAGGACGTCCTCTACTCTCCCCACTTGTAGCGCCGCCCCGCCGTCTCGGCTGCTGGGCAAGTTCAGACCAGTGCCGCTTCCACCGGCGAGAGCGGGACGCTCTCGCGACGGCCGGCAGGGATGCCGGCGCTACGTGAATCTCAATACACGGCATTCCCGGCGCGGCTGCTGTGGATCTCACCGGACTCCACCGAGATCGAGTAAGGCTCGCCTGCTTCGCCACTCCAGCCCCGGATGTCGAATGTGGCGCCGGTGGGCGCATGAAATACCGCCACGTTGCGCAAGGTTAAAGGTTGCCCAGCTTTACAAAGTTCGGGCGCATCGGTCACCTGCAGGAAGTAAGCTCCCATGCCAGTACCCACCACCTTGGCTCGGCCATTGACTTCCACGAGCACAGCTGACTTTTCGTCGATGGCAATTTCGCGCGGATTCTTCGACCAGCCATCAGCGACGATTCGCGCCAAGAATCCCAGACTTCTGCCCATGCGGTCGCGCTTGGCAAAATGACTGTCGGTAAGCATGTTATCGAGACCAGGCACTTTCAGGAAATCGCGCACCAGAGTGACGCGTTTGTTGTAGGGATCGGCCAAAACTTCGCGCGACGTAAGATCGGCGTCATTCGGTTTGTCTTCCAAGCAGGCGTAAACGAACTGCCCCAGCACCGCCAATCCTGCGCTGGTGCCGCCGATCGGCTTGTCCGCAACCACGTGTGCATTGAGGGCATCCTGCACGGGAGTTCCCTTCCAGAAGTTGATGTAACGGGCCTGGTCTCCACCGGCAATAAAAATTATCGTGGCCTTGCTAATGATCTGCGCTACCCGCGGCTCTTGCGCCGCTTTGCGATTTGGAATAATCAACGTGGCGACTGAGTTCATCTGGCACAGTTTATTTACATACTTGTTGTAATCGTCTTTTCCGTTCGCCCGCAGAATCAGGAAGTCGCCGCCGTTGCCCTTGCCGCAGAGCCAGCGGAACGCTTCATCAAGATCGGTGCCGCCGCCCATCAAGGCAATGCCGGGCTCGGTGCGTGTCTGCGCATCCAGTTCGCTGCCCAGTCGTTTGTACTTGTAAGAGGCTGACCGGCCGATGGCGGAGGCATCGATACAACACATTAGACAAAGGAAGAGAACGCTCGCGAGTTTCATGACACGACGAATATACCTCAAGGGTGATCCGGGTAAGAAGATTGAAGCCAAAGAGACCGTCCTGATTGAAGCCCTGAAGATTGACTGCCGTGCGCTAGCCGGCAGGTGTACACTGCGTCCATTTGTTGAGAGACGATTCGCGGAGGGCTTATGCATCTGAACCGAGGCAGAATCTGGTTAGGTGGTTTGGCTGGAGGCGTGGTCTGGACATTGTGGAGTCTGGTTGTGGGCAAATTCGTGATTACCGACGCGCGCTATGTCGCCGCGCAGAACGTTGGTCTGTTCCTGAAAACGCCGCGCTATTCCTTCTTCGTAGTCACGTGGATCCTTCTGTTGTTTGTTCTCGCGGTCGCGGTCGCGCACCTGTATGCCTGGTCCCGTGCGGGGATGGGAGCCGGTCCTGGCACAGCTCTGAAGGTCGGGTTTGTAGCAGGCTTCCTTGCCGGGTTCCCCGGCAACTTCGCGCAGGCAACCTGGTCTCCCGTCGACCGTGCGCTTCCCTTTGGCTGGATGATTGAAATGTGGATAGGCGCCATATTAGCCGCGCTGGTCGCTGGCTGGCTGTATAAAGACTGAACGGCCCGGTAGATGGACGCGCGGCGGAGTGCCGGTTTCGATTGCCAATTTCCGATTTGCGATTGCCAAGTGGAAATCCGCGCATTCACAGCATGAGCGACGACTTACAGCTCCAATCGGCAATTGGAGATCGGCAATCGAAAATTCTCCTACTTTGCCGGCTCGACGAACACTGCTGTGCCGTAGGCCAGTACTTCGGTGACGCCCTGCATTACCTCTGTCGCGTCATAGCGGGCGCCGACGACGGCGTTGCCACCTAATTCGGCAGCATGCGTCAGCATCAGGTCGAACGCCTCGGCGCGGGTTTTCTCACATAAATTCGTCAGCAGAGTGATGTTGCCGCCGACCAGCGTCTGCAAACCCGCTCCGATCGTGCCGAAGATCGAGCGCGAACGCACCACGATGCCGCGTACCACTCCCAGCGTGCGCGTCACACGGAAGCCATCCAGTTCAAACTGTGTGGTGACCATATTGTGGGCCACCATCCGTCCACCGCCTGTGTAGCTGGCTGCCATTGCTGTTCCTTTCTGCATCTCCACGGAGTTGTCCTCTTACGAGCAGCTAACTATACCGCGAGTGCCGGCCAGGACAAATTGCCGATTTCCGATTTTCGATTGCCCATTGAGAAATCTGAATTCCGGCTCGTCACTCGAGATCAGCCGTGATAAGAAACTCCTGCGATGAGAGATCGTATTCCACCCGCAACACATTGGGCTTGCAGCAGACCTGACAGTCTTCTACATAGTTTTGCCGGCGCCCGGCGGATTCGTCCACAGTCGTGATATTCCACCGCCCGCAACCCGCGCATTGAAAGCCTGCGTCCATAGCAAATTATCTCAACAAATCTGCCTGGAAGGGCTTGCTGCATCGGTCTCGCGCTCGGCAGGTGAGGGCGCTCATTGGCCAGCCGCCGGGACGGCGGCGCTACCCTTACCTCTATAATGGCGGGGCTTGTCATTTTCGTTTTCGGAGGATGCATGATTTCGCGGCGCCGATTTCTTGAAGTGGGAGGGTTGGGAGCAGTCGCGGCATTATCTCCACTCGCGGCCTCAGGCTTTTCCAGGAACGAAAAGCCTGACGAGTCCGCGTTGCCGCCATCGCTGGCGCAATTAAAGTCTCGCAGAGCAGAAGCGACCCCCGTTACCCGGCAGGAACGGTCGGGGCGGCTGGAGCGTGCTCGGCAATTGATGAGCGAGAATGCGATCGATGCAATGGTGCTCATGTCCGGGACGTCGTTGAATTATTTCAAGGGGATTCGCTGGTGGGGTGGCGAGCGCATGTTTGCCTTCGTATTGCCGGCGAAGAGATCGGCTTTCTATGTCTGTCCAGCGTTTGAAGAAGACCGCGCTCGCGAGCAGATTGCCAATGCTCCTGATGGAGAACACGCCGACGTTCGTACCTGGCAGGAGGACGAGAGCCCTTGTCATCTTGTCGCCCAAGGTTTGAAGGATGACGGCGTGGCGACGGGAAAGCTCGGAATCGAAGAAACGGTGCGTTTCTTTTTTGCCGATGGCATTGCGAAAGCCGCGCCGCAGCTCACGCTGACCAGCGCGACGCCTATCACTGCAGGCTGCCGGATGATCAAGAGCGCACATGAGATTGCGCTCATGCGTCTGGCGGCGCAAGTGACGCTCACTACCTACGAAGCGGTTTACCACGCACTACCCGAAGGCATGACCCAGCAACAAGTAGAGGCACTGATCACCGCGGCTTACGGACAGCTAGGCTTCCCCGGCGAAGCCAGCGTTGAGGTAGATGAATACACAGCCTATCCACACGGGTCGAGCGTGCCCCAGGTGATCCGCGAAGGTTCTATTGTAATGATCGACGACGGCTGCACCGTCGAGGGATATCAATCCGACATCACGCGCACGTTCGTCTTAGGCACTGCACCGGAAAAAACCGCAGACAAAATGAAGAAAGTGTTCGACATTGTGCACCGGGCGCAGGCCGCGGCTCTCGCAACGGCACGCCCAGGAATCGAATGCGGCGCAATCGATGCGGCGGCTCGAAAAGTGATCAGCGATGGCGGCTATGGACCCGATTACAAATACTTTGCCCACCGCCTGGGCCATGGCATGGGCATGGACGGCCATGAATGGCCTTATCTGGTTCGAGGCAACACCGCCAAGCTAGCTGCGAACATGACGACCAGCAACGAGCCGGGCATTTACATTCGAGGAGAATTCGGCATTCGCCTCGAAGACGATATGCACATCACGGAAAACGGCGCAGAGTTATTTACTCCGCAGAGCCCGTCGCTGGAAAATCCATTTGGGTAATAGGTTTCCCTTGCTTTCGAATCGAGTGCTTTCGAATCGAGTCCTGTCGAATACTCTCGAAATTTCTACTTCGACGGAACTACTTGCAGGTTGTTGGTCACGGAAAATATTCCGGGCACTGTGTTTGCCCGAACGTTTGCCAGATTCTTGTCGGCCTCGTTATCGACAACGCCTTCCAGGGTCACGCGCCCACTCTTCACAATAATGCGAATCGGCTTCTGCACACCGAGAGAGTACTTCTCCAGCGGGCCATAGTCATAGATCGCGCGGTACAAACGAATGCGTAGACCGTCATCCATGGGCGACGGAGGAAGAACCTCGACCTGGTTATCCACCTTTTCAACGCCCTCGATGCGCTTCACAGCATTCTCGGCGTCGGACTTCAGTGAGGGGCGTACTACTTGTCCCAACAAAGTCACAGTTGAGCCATCCACTTTATAGGCGATGGAATCGAACACTCCAAAATAAGGCAGCATGAGAAGTTCGTGCCGAACCTCCCGGGTGATGCGCTCTTGCGACCGCGCCGACTGGTCACGGTCCTGCGCTAATGCCGCCGCGGCGAGAAACAACAACATAATCACAACTACGGACTTGCTTTTCATACTTTCTCCTTGCGTGCTTTTTTCCACGGGTGACTGCGACAGTGAACTCCAAAGCTGATGCGGCACAAATTCTACGCCCCCACCCAGCAGAGCGGATTACTGTATTTCCTGTAATTTTCGAATACTCCGAGTGTGCCCTGCCGGTTAGCACGGGGCGCAGTTTCGATTGCGGGAGCTATTAACTTCGCTTATGCTGTAGGCATCCCCCGGGAAGTAGAGGCTGGTTCTTGAGCCAAGTGTTGCAGACTGAGCCCCCAGTTGCGCACCAGGCGCTCGCCGCTAAACCGGCGCGGCCCCCGGCGTGGCAAAGCATCGCTCTCGGTGGGCTGATGCTCTGGCTGTATTTCCCGACCCTTTTCCACCTGGTTGCTCAATGGTGGCAGGATCCTAATTTCTCCCACGGCTTCTTCGTTCCGCTTTTTGCAGGCTTTGTAATCTGGGGGGAGCGTGCGCGACTGGCCCGCGTGAAGTTGCAACCCTCGTGGTATGGATTCTTAATTTTAGGATTCGGATTATGCGTCCTCGTTCTTGGGCAAATGGGCGCGGAGATTTTTCTTTCGCGCTTTTCGCTACTGATTGTGCTGGCCGGGTTGACCGTACTCTTTTTGGGGTGGACTTTCTTCCGTGCCGTTCTTTTTCCCTGGGCCTTCTTGGTGTTGATGATTCCTATTCCCGCGATTGTTTTCAATCAGATCACTTTCCCGTTGCAATTGCTGGCGTCGAAAGTGGCGAGCACGATGTTGCCGTGGTTGGGCGTGCCCGTCCTGCGCGAAGGGAATGTGATTATGCTTCCGGCTATGTCCCTGGAGGTAGCCGACGCCTGCAGTGGCATTCGTTCACTGATGTCGCTGGCAACGCTGGCCGTAATCTATGGTTATCTGATGGAGCGCAGGACTTCTGTACGAGTGCTGCTGGCCCTGGCTTCGCTCCCGATCGCTGTCGCGGCTAATAGCCTACGCGTCGTGGGCACAGGATTGTTGGTTCAGTACTGGGATCCGGATAAAGCGCAAGGATTTTTCCATGAATTTCAGGGCTGGCTGATGTTTGTGGCATCGCTGGTCATGCTTTACCTTCTGCACCGCGGTATTCGCATGATCTGGCCCGAGAAGGAAGCGTAAAAGCTAATCCCAGAACCGAGGGCTGCTGTCCCCGAACGGGGCTCTATACGGGACTCGCAGTTTTTCTCGAGGGATTAAAAAACGGCAGTGCGGTTATCCTCACGTTCGTCTTCAGACGGATGGCCTCGATCGTGATCTCCATCTGCAAAAGAGTGCCGGTTTTCGCATGCTCGGTCTCCACGCTGGCCAGAGCGATCATCTTTTTCAAGATTGGTGACCAGCTTGTAGTCGTCGCCTTGCCCACCTGCTGTTCGCCAGAGTACAAGGGCACCGCAACTCGCGAAGCCTGGCTCGGCGCAGCCGGCGTAAGGCCATAGCGCTCATACAGCGCCTCCACATCCGTCCAATCCACTTCGATGCCGACAAGTTGTCGCGGGACGCCATTCTTCGCATCCTGCTCCAGGGCCCGTTTGCCGATGAAGTTTTCTTTATCGAGATGCACCATCTTGGCGAAGCCCAGCTCGTACGGTGAGTACTGCTGCGACGGAATCAAAGCTTTCTTGGAACTGCTGTAATCGACTTCGATCAACAGCAAGCCGGCTTCGACGCGTGCCACATCAAGCGCCAGCATTCCTGCTGCATGCAAATCAAATTGCTTTCCCTTTTCCGCGAGAGCATCCCACACTTTTACCGCGTCATTGGCTTCTGTAAGTGGCACCCAGATTTCGTACCCGAGATCTCCAGTGTATCCGGTTCGCGAAATATCCACTGGCACGCCCGCAATCTTGCCATGCGTTACGCGGAAATATTTCAGGTTCGCAATGTCAGCTTCGGCCACGGATTTCAAC
>JBAVUV010000069.1:0-1505 GCA_049696955.1 Candidatus Sulfotelmatobacter sp.
AAGTCGCAGCGTGTCAAAATTCGCAAAACCTAAGCGGGCGCAGTATTATGGTATTGTACGCAAGAGTATGGGAGAGGAGGTCGCGCCGCCAAGTTTTCACATCCCAGTAGCGAGAGGCATCAAGCTCAACAAGCTGCCTAACAGCTGCATTTCAACCTCGTTAAACTTTTATAATGGTCCCCAAAATTTAGACCACTGTCTAAGCTAATATCCTCCCAATGCGAGGAGGCCAAAATGGCCAAAACAAAAAAACAATATTCACCGGAGTTCAAGCTCAAAGTAGTACTAGAAGTGCTCAAGGGTGAGAAGACAGCAACCCAACTCGCTGGCGAGTTGGGGGTACATCCCGTAGTTCTGTCGGAATGGAAAAAACAATTTATTGAGGCAGGACCTCAGATTTTTGTAAAGACCAGGAGGTCTAGGGATACAGCAGAGGGCAAAGAAAAGGCCGAACTGTTCGAACAGATTGGAAGACTCAAGATGGAGAACGAGTGGCTTAAAAAAAAATTGGGGGCTTTGACCTGAATGAAAAACGGGCACTCATTGAACCTCACGATATCAAATTTTCCCAAAGAGCACAGTGTAAGCTCCTCGGAGTATGTCGATCTGGATTGTACTACGAGCCACAGCAGCCTGGTGAAGAAGACTTGCGACTCATGTGCGCAATCGACAAACAGTACCTCGAAACCCCCTATTATGGGAGGCGTCGAATGACAGTGGCAATGAGAAAACTAGGATTTGTCGTGGGACAGAAAAAAGTGCGAACAGCGATGCAGGTGATGGGGATAGAGGCGATCTATCCAAAGCCGAACCTGAGCGCTGGGAATAAACAGCATAAAAAGTTCCCGTATTTACTGAGGGGCCTAATTGTTGATCGTTCCGATCAAGCTTGGGCAGCTGACATCACTTACATTCCATTAACAAAAGGATTCGGATATCTGTTTGCAATCATAGACTGGTATAGTCGGTACGTGATTGAGTGGGAGCTCTCAAATCTGCTTGATACAGAATTTTGCATGGAGGCATTGCAAAGGAGTCTTTGGCAAAAAAGACCTGAGATATTTAATACTGATCAAGGTGTGCAGTTTACGAGTAGTCAATTCACCGGGAAACTTGAAGAGAATGGGATTAAAATCAGTATGGACGGGAAGGGTCGAGCTCTTGATAACGTGTTTATTGAGAGGCTGTGGAGAAGCGTGAAGTATGAAGAAATTTACCCGAAAGGATACGAGAGCATGAAAGAGGTTCGATCGGGGCTGAAAAAGTACTTTGAGTTTTACAACAACAAGCGACCCCATCAGGGTCTCGATTATCGAACCCCAGCAGAGGTGTATTATGGGACATAAGAAAAAGAAAGGGGCTTTGCCCCTTGAACCCCAGCAAAGGGCTGACTGCCCTTTGCAAACCCGTGGGCTTTTGTATAGGGCCCTGGGAGTTAGATTAAACAACAGAGGAGATTAGCTTAGATTTCTCGATTTTTGGTCTAGACAAAAGGAACCACTTTA
>JBAVUV010000070.1:0-1569 GCA_049696955.1 Candidatus Sulfotelmatobacter sp.
GCCTGGCCAACACCTAGGGCCCTCGAACTCCGCATCGAAGCGGCGCAATCGCTCAAGGACAAACGGCAGGTCCTGCGCAGTTTGAAAGACCGTCTGCGCGTCTGTTTTAACGTTTCCGGCGCCGATCTCGAGGCTAGCGGTCCGTGGAGTCGCGCGAGCATTGGCGTGGTCGCATCTCTGATTCGCGAGACTATCTCGAGAGATTGATGAAGGATGTCGAGCGACAGGCCACTCGCATCGCTTACAGCCACGGAGCGGATGTTAGCGACTCCTTTATCGAGTACTTCTAAAAGCTGGCAAGCCGATTGGCCGTTCTCACCGACCGGATGCGATCAGGACCGAAACGACGTTGACCATGGAAA
Source organism: Candidatus Sulfotelmatobacter sp. (assembly GCA_049696955.1). GTDB lineage: Bacteria > Acidobacteriota > Terriglobia > Terriglobales > Acidobacteriaceae > Sulfotelmatobacter. Next base: position 363 of record JBAVUV010000070.1, read on the forward strand.
GGATCACGACGAACATTAGAATAACGCTGGGACCGTGGACATTGATGCCGACGGCAAAGGTAATGAGCAGACTCGCGGCGGCAATCGAAGCGGCGATCTTGAGAGGCTGGCGAGCAGGAGTTCGTCGCGCCCAGATAGGGGAACCTACGATGGCTGTTGCAAATCCGCCAAAGAAGGCAGCCATACCTGCGCCAACAAAAAAAGCCGCAAGGTGCGCTTCCGAGCCTTAGATTCTGGATTCTCTCGATTTGTGTGAAGAGCAGAGTTCCCGTAGCTGCCAAAGCGTATCCAATGAAAGCTATGGACTTGGCCCTCTTAAATTCCGGCATCCTTTGAATTCTAACCTGCCATGGCATTCAAGATTATCCTTGCCATCGTCCGGAATGCTGGTAGCGAGCTTTTTCCGGCCCCTTGCTACCTCTTCACTGCCCTCCCTCCACCAATGTGCGCGACAATAGCACTTCGGAGGGCGGCACGGGAGCGAGTTTTCTGATATTCTCATCCGTTTTACGCTGAGGTGTGGAGTGGAAAAGCGCGGTTTGAAGTATCATCGCGGGCGGTTGGGCGAAGCCTTGCGCGAGGAGATTGAAACGCTGGTGGAAGGCGAGTTGGCCGATCCACGCATCGGGCTGGTGGCCGTCACCGCGGTGCAAGTGGCTGACGATGGCCGTTCGGCGCAGGTTCTGGTGGATGCGGATGGCGATGACGAAGCTGCGGAACGAAGTCTTGAAGGTTTGCTGGCAGCCAAGGAATATATCCGGCATGAATTAGTGGAGCGGTTGCGGCTGCGGCGCGCGCCGGAATTGTATTTCCGGCTGGACCGGTCGGAGAGGGAAAAGGCGCGGATTGAAGAACTGCTGGCGCGGGCGAAAAAGAGGGCCAAGGCGAAGGCCCATAGCGTCCCCAGCCCAGGCGCAAAAAAGCTCGACGTGAAGAAGCAAGACGTCAAGAAGCGAGACACAAAGAAGGCATAGCAATGTTGCAGGACGTACTCCACCAAATCGAGCGGCGTGACCGGTTCGTGCTGACTTCGCACGCGCGGCCCGATGGCGATGCGGTTGGTTCTGCGCTGGCTTGCTGCCAGATTTTGCGTGGCATGGGGAAGCGAGCCGACGTTGTATTGCATGATGGAGTGCCGCGGATTTATCGGTCGCTGCCCTTTGCGGACCAAGTTTTGCAGGCCGACCGAATCGATGGCAATTATGAC
>JBAVUV010000071.1:0-9627 GCA_049696955.1 Candidatus Sulfotelmatobacter sp.
TCTAAAGTTACGCAGGACAATTTCGGAGTACAGACCCCGATTTGAATAATCGACGTCGCCTCCACCACGGACGGCACTAGGTTGGCCCGGGCTGATTCCAGCTTTTTTGAGAGACTTTGAGTTTCGGCCGCTCACGATTGTTCCATTATGCACCGCCGCAGCAGGGCCATGCTTATCTCCTGAGATACCTGCCGGAAGACTCCATCCGTCCCCTACTCCCTCACCCCCAACTGCCAAAACAAGAACGAATAAACGTCGGTAAACTCTTCAATCTGTTTCGTCACCGGTTTCCCCGCTCCGTGCCCCGCCTTCGCTTCAATCCGCAACAAGATAGGACGCGTCCTGCTCTTCCCGTTCTCCGCTTCGTCCTGCATGAGCGCCGCCATCTTCTTCGCGTGCATCGGGTCGACACGCGTGTCGGTATCGGCAGTCATAAATAAAACAGCCGGATACTCCGTCCCCGCCTTCACATGGTGGTACGGCGAATAAGCGTAGAGCCACTTGAACTGCTCCGCATTGTCCGAACTTCCGTACTCCGGAATCCACAACTTGGCAATCTGAAAATACTGGTAGCGCAGCATGTCGAGCAGCGGTACCTGGCACACCACCGCGCGAAACAAATCAGGCCGCTGCGTGATCATCGCTCCCATCAGCAGCCCGCCATTCGACCCGCCTTGAATCGCCAGATGATCCTTGTCCGTATATTTTTCCGCGATCAGATGTTCCGCGCCCGCAATCATGTCGTCAAAAACATTCTGCTTCTTATCGAGCATCCCCGCCCGGTGCCAGTCTTCTCCAAACTCCGCCCCGCCCCGCAAATTCGCGACAGCATAAATTCCGCCATGTTCCATCCACAAGTAGGCCGTGCGGCTGAACGAGGGCAACATGCTGATGTTGAATCCACCATAACCCGTGAGCAGCGTCGGATTATGCCCATCTTTTTTCAATCCTTTCTTGTATACAACAAACATCGGCACCCTCGTCCCATCCTTCGAGTGGTACCACTCCTGCTGCACTTCATAAGCCGAAGGATCAATCGATGGCGCATCTACCTTCGCCCACACGGAGGCCGAACCAGTTTTCAAATCGTACCGGTAAACCGTAGGCGGAACCGTGAACGACACGAATCCGTAAAAGATCTCGTCATGATTCCATTTTCCTTCCGACCCAAAAACCGTCCCCAGCGCGGGAAGATGAATGTCGCTGATCACTTTTCCTTCAAGATCGAAAAGCCGTAACTGCGAGCTGGCATTCTGTTCATATTGCGCAAATATTTTTCCGCCCCACAGCGCAGCACCCTGCAACACCGCTTCCGTTTGCGGAATGATTTCCGTCCAGTCGTCGCGCTCATAGTTACCGGCTTCCGCCATAAACATGCGGTAACGCGGAGCATCTTCATTGGTGACGATGTATAGCCTTCCGTTGTAAACCGACCCGCTATAGAGAAAATTCTTTCCCGTAGTGATGCGCGTGGGTGGAGTGCCCGCCTTCAGATCCATTAAAAATAGTTCGGTCTTGGTCCAGCCCTGCGACACGCTGATCAACAGCAAGCGCCCATCGTTGTCGAGACTCACGCTGGGCCAGTCTTCCGGATCGCGCCCCTCGCCAAAAATCGGCGCATCGGTCGTGGGATCGGTTCCCAGTTCGTGATAGAACACATGCCGGTTGTACATCTCCTGTCCCTCCGGCACGTCGCCCTTCTTCGGATATCGCGTGTAATAAAATCCCGAGTTGTCGTGCATCCACGCAATGCTGCAGGCACGCGTCCGCTCAATCGTATCGGGCAATGCTTTGCCAGTCTTGGTTTCAAGAATGTGCAGCGTGCTCATCTCCGACCCGCTCGGCGACGTTCCGTAGGCTAAGTATTTTCCGTTCTCCGAAGCGTGATACCAATCGAGCGCAATGGTTCCATCCGCTGCCAGCTGATTCGGGTCCAGCAGCACCCGATCTTTTCCCTCCACACCTTCCCGCACATAAAGCACTGGCTGGTTCTGCATTCCTTCGCGCCGCGTATAAAAATAATATTTCCCGCCAATCTCCGGCTGGCTGATGCTGCCGATGCTTAACAACTCGGTCAGCCGTTTATGAATTGCATCGCGCCCCGGCAGCGGATCGAGCACGCTCTGCGTGTAGGCCATTTCTTCCGCCACCCACTTCTGCGTATCCGGAGAGTTTCCATCTTCCAGCCACCGGTAGTTATCAAGAATCTTCACTCCCTGCACCGTCTCTTCCAACGGACGCTTCTCCGTCTTCGGCGGCCCCGCCGGCGAAGACGACTTAACATCGCCCGCATAAACCACCGCGGCAAAGACCATCAAAGAAAAAACAATCAAAATCAAACGCACCCCCATACCCCACCTCGCAACCATCCAGCCTACCAAAATCCAAACCAACTCAAGAGTTTTCACCCGCGCCCTCAAATGTTATGATGAGTCAGCGAAAGCGCGCGCTTCGCGCGCACTTTCCCCAACACTCCTCAGTAGCTCAATGGCAGAGCATTCGGCTGTTAACCGAAGGGTTGTAGGTTCGAATCCTACCTGAGGAGCCATTTCTTTCCAGGCCACACTTCTGCTGCACGGAGCTTCGTGCGGAACCCCGTCGGGCACAAATGCAGGTAGAGAAGTTGGATCAAGGATTTCGGTAATCGAGTCATTGCCACGGCACGGCAACAATTGGGGAAATGGCCCACGGATGAATGTGTAAAAGGCGTGCTAGAATCGCGTTAATTTTGCGCGGGGGCTGCGGCAAGGGGGCAAGATGTATACCAGCGGAGTCCGATGGGTTCGGCCGCGCTTCCGGTGTTTCCCCGTCTTGCAATCTGTTCTTCTCGCTTGTCTGGTTTTGACCTCTTCTGGCTGTCGAGAGTCCGCCCCTTCGGCTTCCCCAACAACCATCACCCTCATGGAATGGTTAGACAAGGAGTATCAGGATCCGCGCAACGAGGAAATCAGCGAGTTTACCCACGAGACCGGAATTCACGTCAAAGTTCTACCCTCGCCCGAAGGTCCCGTGGAGCAGTTGGCGATGTGGAAGAGTCTTCTTGACAGCGGGGCCAAGGTCCCGGATGTTTATGCCGTGGACGTGATCTGGCCGAAGATTCTGGCGGATAACCTGATCGACCTGAAGAACTATGTACCTGCCCAGGAGATCGCGGCCCATTCGCCTGAGCTGGTTGCGAACAATACGGCGAACGGAAGGGTGGTCGCGCTTCCGTACAATGTCGAGGTCGGTCTTCTTTATTACCGTACCGACCTGCTGCGTAGATACGGCTTCCGGAGTCCGCCGAGAACCTGGGACGAGCTGGAAATGATGGCGGCACGTATTCAGCAGGGGGAGCGGGCCAAAGGCCACAAGAACTTCTGGGGCTTCATCTGGCAAGGTGCGCCAACCGAGGTATTGACTTGCAACGCGCTCGAATGGCAGGAGTCGCAAGGCGGCGGTGCAATCATTGACGATGGCCGGATCACAGTGGACAATCCGGAAACGGTCCGTGCCTGGGAAAGGGCGGCGCGCTGGGTCGGCTCTATATCGCCACGGGGCGTGCTCGCCTACCGTGAATGGGACACCCAGAACATTTGGAAGGCGGGTGGCGCGGCTTTCATGCGCAGTTGGAATGGTTTGCCGGGCCCTTACCGTTTGGGCCCCTCGGAAACACCGAGCATCGACATCGATGCGAAAAACTATGACTTCGCTCCGTTGCCGGCAGGCAAGGGGGGAAGCGTAAGCACATTCGGCGGGCACGGCTATGCCGTGTCGAAGTATTCGGCGCATGTGGAAGCAGCGGTAAAGCTGGTCCGTTATTTATGCCGCCGCGATACCGAACTCAAGCGCCTGCGGACCTACTCGGGAGTTCCCACGATCCCTGACTTGTATCAAGATCCTGGCGTACGAGCAGCGACTCCTTATCTCGAGTTGGTGGAGAAGGTGTATAAAGAAACTTTTGCTGCACGGCCTTCTGCAGTAACCGGAAACAAATATTCCGATGTATCCCGCGCCTATTATGAAGCGGTTCATTCGGTCCTGGCCCGGCAGAAGACAGCAGCAGAGGCAGCGGGCAATCTGCGCGAGCAATTGGCTCGAATCACCGGTCTCGAGGCACAAAGTCCGGACCCAAGCAGGCTTACCAAGCGAAAACTTGCGGGCGCTGCCGCAAGCCCCCATGGCTCTGTGCTGGCGGCCAGATCGAGCTCAGCGCCATAACGCGATTCGAACGAGAGCAAAGGTGAAGAGCTACACCACAACAAAAAGCGCGGCCACAGAAAATCCGCGCGGCACCTCGGCGCGTCTTCGGCGCCTGAGTATAGGGCCACGGCTGACTGTCTGTTTCCTGATTATCGTGGCTCTCATGGGCGCCGTCGATTTTATCGCCGCGTGGCAATTCAAACACATCGAAGTCTCGGCTCAACGGCTTTATCAGGTGGATGAGAAATCGCTGGCAGTGATGCGCGCGCACGTGGATTTGATAGAGTTCCACGAGGCGCTCGAAACGCTGGCCAACGCGCAGGACGAACGAGGATTTGCGGTGAAAGCGGCGTCGCAACGAGATCACGTTGTGCAGGACGTCCGGCGCGCGGAGGAAACGCTCAAGTCGTTTCCGTACCTGGACTCGAACGTCGCCCTCAGCCTCGAAGCGGTGGGCAGGTCGCTGCCGCTACAGGCGGATGCCTTGGTGCAACTCGCAAATGCCGGAGACTGGCAGGGTGTGCGCCTACGCCTGGCGAATCAGGTGCGCACCCTGGTTGGGCTGACTTCGCAACTGGTGCAAGACGTTGATCAGGAAGTTACAGACGAACGCGCCCAGGCTCTGGCGAGTACTGAGCGGGCACGTCACCAACTGGCGTTGGTGCTTTCCCTGACGGCCGCCTTCACCTTACTTATGGCCATTGTGTTTGGCTGGTACGCAACCCGCAGTATCACCGGGCCACTTGCAACCCTGGACAAGGGCGCAAAGGCTTTAGGGAATGGTGACTTTCAGCACCAGATCGACGTCCAGGGTGAAGACGAGCTGGCCAGACTGGGAACGGCGTTCAACTATGCCGCGCGGCAGGTTCGTGAACTATACGACGAATTGAAGAGCAACGAAGCGCGGTTCCGTGCTCTCATCGAGTACTCGTCCGACCTGATACTCATCCTGGACAGCGAAGCAATAGTCCGTTACGTGAGTCCGTCGAGCCTGCGCGTGGCGGGCCGAAACCAAGAGGAGCTTTTGGGAAAATGTTTGTTCGACTTTCTCGCGTTCGATGACATTTCCAAGATGCGGGATACCTTGGGTGGCGCCCATACAGAGTCGAGGCCCGCAATGGAGGTTGGATTTCGACGTCCGGACGGGAGCATGGCTGTAATCGAGGTGCTGGCCAACAACCTGCTCCACGAACCGGCAGTGGCGGGAGTAGTTGTCAATGCACGCGACATCACGGAACGCAAAAGCGCCGAGGAGCAACTCAAGAAGCTGCACCAGCTGGAGGCAGATCTCGCTTACATGAACCGCGTGAGCGTAATGGGAGAATTGGCGGCATCACTGGCTCACGAGATCAAGCAGCCGATCGCTGCAGCCGCGACGAATGCCAGCACCGGCCTGCGATGGTTGCAGCGCGAGCCATCTGACATTGGAGAGACTCGGGAAGCTTTGTCGAGAATTGTCAGAGACGTGAGCCGCGCTGCCGAGATCATCGACCGAAATCGCTCGCTGTACAGGCGTGGTATCCCACAACGGGAGATGGTTAACCTGAATGAACTCATTCGAGAGATGACCGCTCTTCTGCGCGATACGGCGAATCGACACTCCATTTCAATGCGCGCGGACCTTGATGAATCCCTTCCGACGATTGCCGCCGATCGTGTTCAGATGCAGCAGGTCTTGTTGAACCTTATGCTAAACGGTATTGAGGCGATGAAAGATACGAGCGGTGAACTAACGGTCAGGTCGGGGAAGAGCGACGATGGTCAAATACTGCTCTCGGTTAGCGATTCAGGCGTCGGACTTCCCGCGGAAAAAATAGACCAGGTCTTCGATGCATTCTTCACCACCAAAACGCAGGGCACCGGCATGGGATTGTCTATCAGCCGGAGGATTATCGAATCTCATGGTGGCCGCCTGTGGGCGTGCGCCAATACCGGACGTGGCGCGACATTTCAGTTCACGATCCCGACGGACGTGAGTGCGTTCTCAACTTCCGCCGGCGGCGACGTTCACTCGCCCGCTTAGGCATCGACTCGGGAGATTGTGCAAGAGGAAAACAACCTACGAATGGTCGTGAAAATCGTCTGCATATAAGTGCGGATGTAAACGATCCTGAACCGCGGCTCGATTTACTCTAAACATTGTTGCAAAGATTTCTCAGTCGCTCGGCGGCGAATTCTGGAGTTATGTCGCGTTGTGGAGTGCCAAGCAGTTCGAATCCAACCATGAATTTTCGTATGCTGGCGGATCGCAGGAGCGGCGGGAAAAAGTGTGCGTGCAGATGCCACTCGTCGTGAGGCTGGCCATCCGTAGGTTGCTGATGGAAACCCATGGAATAGGGGAAAGGCGTATCGAATAGATGGTCGTAACAGGAAGTGAGCTTCTGCAATACGCCGGCAAGCAATTCATTCTGTGCGACGGTTAGCCGGGAAAGATCTGCCAGGTGCTGGCGGGGCAGAATTAAAGTCTCGAATGGCCAGACCGCCCAGAAGGGAACGAGGACGACGAAATGTTCGTTCTCAAATACCAGGCGCTCACTCGAAGCTTTCTCGATGCGCAAATATTCACAGAGCAGGCATTGCTGGTGCGATTGCATGTAATTGCGCTGCGACGTTTGTTCCCTGGCGGGCTCGTTGGGCAGGGAACTGGTTCCCCAAATCTGGCAATGCGGATGAGGATTGCTGGCGCCCATCATGGCGCCGCGGTTTTCGAAAATCTGTACGTAGTTGATGAAGTCGCGGCCTCCGAGATCGGCGAATTGCTGGCGCCACATTTCGATGACTGCGACGATTTCTTTTTGGTTCATCCCCGCCAGGGTGAGATCGTGGCGAGGAGAAAAACATCCTACCCGGCAAATGCCTGGTTCGGGCTGCAAAACAATTAGTTCATTCTGCTGGACTTGTCCTTCTAACGGCGCGGGACGAAGAGCGGGGTAATCGTTATCGAAAACGAAGACGGAGGAATACGCGGGATTGCGTTCGCCGCCGGCGCGGGTGTTGCCCGGACAAAGATAACAGGAAGGATCGTAATGCGGTTCGGGGCGCGATGATGCGGTTTCCACTTGACCTTGCCAGGGGCGTTGCGCGCGATGTGGCGAAACCAGGATCCATTCGCCGGTGAGAATATTCAGGCGGCGATGTGAGGAACCGGTCGAGGGCGATGTATTGGTCACGAGTTATATCTTTTCTGGTGCGACGTTAAGTTGATAAAAAACCTTCCGCACGCATGATTCGACCACAGGGGCTAAAGCCCGCATTTGTGTTGCGGTTGATGCGGCGCTGAAGTACGGCTCTTCCACGGATGTGCCAGCGTTCGATGGTTGCTTCATTCTATTCAATGGCTGGACCAGCGCCGGGTGCGGCGTGGGTAATATAAACTTCTGGACGAATTTGAGTTGCATGCTGATAGGCGTTGATGATTCGTTCACTGAAGGTGCGAACTCTGTTGTATTCCACCAGATTGATCGTACAGCCACCGAAGCCGCCGCCGGTCATGCGAGCGCCATGGACTCCGGGAATTTCGCGAGCCAATTCGACCATGGTATCCAGCTCAGAGCAACTGACGTCGAAATCATACTTGAGGCTACGATGCGACTCATACATCAGTTGTCCGAAGCGTTTAAGGTCGCCGGACTCGAGGGCATTCGCGGCAGCGAGGACGCGAGCATTCTCTGTGACTATGTGTCTGCAACGCCGGAGCAATACATCCGAGAGCCCGCTGCCGAACTGGCTCAAATCATCTTCGGTGACGTCACGCAGCGCTTTCACAGTTTTTCGATACTGAGCGAAATAGCGGACGCCGGCTTCACATTCCGCGCGGCGCACGTTGTACTCGCCGTGCGCGACTGAATGCTTCACCATGGTGTTGCAGATTACGAGACTGACGTTCTCCGGCAGTGGGAGGAAACGGAGGTCCAGCGAGCGGCAGTCCAGCAGCAATGCGCTTCCGGCGCGGCCGTGCAAGGAGGCGAATTGATCCATGATGCCGCAAGGCGAGCCGACGAATTCATTCTCCGCACGCTGGCAGAGCTTCGCGACGGCTACGGAGTCCATTGTGAGCTTCGAAAAACTAAGGAGAGCCAGCGCCGTGGCGACTTCAAGAGCTGCCGATGAGCTTAGGCCGGCGCCGATGGGGACTTGTCCATCAATTAGAAGGGTCGCGCCGGGGATGGTGAGGCCTTCGCCTTCCAGCTGAATGAGAACACCGCGAACGTAATCGGTCCAGTTATGCGCGGGTTGAGGTTTCGATTCGCGAACGGGGAACGTCGCGGCTTGTGGTTCCTGCAGCGATTGGATCGTTACAGTTCCACTATTGTTTCCCGCGCAAGCCACGAAAGTGTCGAAGCGGATCGCGGCGGGCATTACGTATCCGTCGTTGTAGTCGGTGTGTTCGCCGATCAAGTTGACGCGGCCGGGGGCGCGGAAGATTGTGCAGCGAGCGCCGAAACGCTTTTCGAATTCAGATCGGAGATTTTCGGCGGTCATCGATCGACACCAAAACGTATTCATTATAGGAGTAGTGGTTCGATTGCAACCGGGGCCGTCCATGCGGGGACTGGTTCCGAATCTCATTACGTCCCGGCGCGGTGAAAGAGGGATCCGATGCAACGCGGCTGCCATGGGACAACTTCCGGCACACATTTCACAGCATTGAGATTGCAATGGAGAAGAATATTTTCCGCGCAGACGTGGCCGAGGACATCGATGCAGGCAAAGCCGGTTATTTTTTCCGCGCCGTCATCCAGAAGAGTATTTTCTCTTGCAGATCGAGTACGCTCACCCCGATCTGCAGGCAGTTGAGGATGTCGCGGCAAATTTCCGGATCTTGAAAGGAAGGCATGGGGCGGCATCAAGTTCAGGTGCTACAGGGTTTATCGGCGGAGAAGCTTTCCGACTTGAAAGGATGGCATTGAGCGTGCCGATCTCTACCGCGCCCAAAGGGGAGCGGGTCGCTGGAACTGCCCAGTTTAGGAATTTCAAGGGCTTAGGCTGGTGGCGCGTTTGGGGCAGCAAAATAGCACGAGAGAGCTATTTGCAGAAGGCGGAGCCGGGTTTTAATTTTTTAAATGACAGTTCTGGGGAGGGCTGCCCGGGCGCTCTGATCTCGAAAGAGGTCAGGGCGCTCGTTATTTTGGAAGCCGTTGCCGAATTTTGGGGGCAAGTTTCGCGTTTCAGGGTTTTGAGTGTAATTGATTCCATGACAATGTCGGCTCCGTAGACCCGAGTAAAGTTTGGTGGTGTGCAAACCAACCAAAAAGGCTCGGGAGAAAGGAGCCGATATGTTGATTATTAGGATGCGATTATCACCCGGCCGTCCAGCAAATTGCTTTTGTGGACCCCGTCACCGGCGACTGCGGAGACCAGCGATTGGAACAGCGGTTCACCGCGACTCAACTTCTGCTAGAATGCCTGCCGTGAAAAGACGAACATTACTCCAGGCGCTTCCTG
>JBAVUV010000072.1:0-5321 GCA_049696955.1 Candidatus Sulfotelmatobacter sp.
AGCCAAGGCTGCGTGTTGTGTGGGCTGGCCGCGAGAATTGCGGCGCGAACCAACGCGAGAGGGCCGCTTTGCGAATCTGTGCGCCAGTCTTTCCAAGGTTGGTAGGCGGGGCCTTCACCGACACTGAAGGCGCCCTGGTCATAGGCGCGCCAGACTACACCCCCCACAACCGCAACCGTGACAACTCCGGCGCCTTTCAGGAATGATCTGCGATTCATGGCGGGCTCTTGAGAGCGACTAGCTTTTCGATTCTACTGCACGCCGATACTTGCCCGCAGAAGACTCAATTCCACTGGTGCTTCATCGCCTTCGCGAATTGCTCTGCCGACATAGTGTTGAGGACATCGTGCTTCGTGAGCCAGGCGCGTCGCGCCTGCAGAATGCCGTAGCGAATCTTTTCCAAATGGGATGTGTGATGGGAATCAGTGTTGATCACAACTTTTACGCCTCGCTGTTTGGCCTGCCGCAGGTGTACATCGTTGAGATCGAGACGGTCAGGATAGGAGTTCAACTCCATGGCGACCTTGTGCTTCGCGGCTGCAGTAAGGACCGCATCCATATCGAACTGGTAAGCGTCCCGGCGAAGCTGCAGGCGGCCCGTGGGATGTCCGATGATTGAAGTGTTGGGATTTCCGATTGCTTTCAGCAGGCGCTCGGTCATCTTCGCCGGCTCCTGATTGAAAACTGAGTGCACACTCGCGATAACCACATCCATCTGGGCCAGCACGTCGTCGGAAAGATCGAGGTCGCCATCGGCAAGGATGTCCACTTCAATTCCGGCGAAGATGGTGATGCCATCGATTCTTGCATTTGCTTCGCGAATCTTCTGAATGTGTGCCACTGCACGAGTGTCATCAAGGCCATTGGCGAAGGCCAGATTCTTCGAATGATCGGTAATTGCCATGTATTTGTAGCCACGCGCCTTGGCCGTTTCGGCCATCTCTTCGATGGTGTTGCGCCCGTCGGTTTCAACTGTGTGCATGTGGACGTCGCCCCGAAGATCATCAAGGGCGATCAAAACCGGTAACATGTGTTTTTCTGCGGCATCGATCTCGCCTAGGTTTTCACGCAGCTCGGGAGGAACGTAATCGAGGTTGAGCTTCGCGTAGATCTCTTCTTCCGTCGCGCCGGCGACAGGCTTCTCCGTCTTGAGATCGGCCAGACTATATTCGTTGAGCGTGAAACCCATCTTGAGAGCGCGCTGCCGCAAGGCCACATTGTGCGCTTTGGAGCCGGTGAAATACTGCATGGCTGCCCCGAACGACTCGGGAGGAAGCAGGCGAACATCTACTTGCATATCGCTGCGCAGCCGAAAGCTGATCTTGTTATCACCTTGGGCGATGATGCTCATCAGCGGCGGATACTGCGCAATATATCTCACGGCTTTTTCGCGCTCCTCCGCACTGCAGCAAGCCGCGCCGGTAACCAGAATGTCGAGATCGCCTACCGTCTCGCGCCCGCGACGTAAAGAACCTGCGGTAGTGATTCGGTCAAAGCCGGGAAGCTTCGCCAGGTAGTCGCTGAGCTTTCTTGCCTCGGTCTCGGCGGCATCGATAAGAAACCGCCCGGAAATCCGGCGATAGTCTTCGATTGCTTTTAACAGCTTCTGTTCGTGCTTCTCACCCATGCGCGGCAATTCGCGAATCTTGCCTTCGCGCGCCAGCCTTTCCACACCATCGACGTCACTGACCTGGTAGGCGCTCCAGATCAACGCAATGGTCTTCGGTCCCAAACCCTGGATCTTCAACAGTTGAAGCATCGAAGGGTGATATTTCTTCAGTAATTCGGTTTGCATGCTGAGGGTGCCGTCGCGGAATAGTTCCTGCAGATTGAGCAGCATTCCCTTGCCGATGCCGGGTATTGCTAGAACTTTCTTAGGTTCGCTGATGAGGTCGCGAATCTGGTCAGTCAGATTTTCAATGGCCTGGGCAGCGTTGCGGTAGGAACGAATGCGAAAAGAATCTTGCCCGTCGATCTCCAGCAGGTCGGCAGTTTCATACAGAACCGTGGCGATGGATTTATTGTCCACGGGTTAAAGATAAACAAGAATCGAATGTTGCGCCAGGCGCAGCCAGTTGAGCTCTCCGAGAACAGAACTTCCCTTGATCTTGAGGGCAGCGGAACCGCGATCAAGGATTTGGCAGATAAAGGGTCAGGCGCTCTTACTTACGTTGGCCGCCTGCGGTCCTTTCTGTCCCTCCGTGATTTCAAACTCTACCTCATCACCCTCCTGAAGACTCTTGTAGCCTTCGGATGTGATAGCGCTGTAGTGCACAAATACATCGGGACCATCTTCACGTCCGATGAACCCGTAGCCTTTGGCGTTGTTGAACCACTTAACCGTGCCTTTCACTTTCCCCTTACCCCCTTCTTCCCCACGTCTACAAACCGGGGGCCCACAGACGTGACTCGGACAGTAGGATGCATTCTGAAATAATTAGGATGGAGTAGCAAGCTAAATATGTACGCAGGGTAACCACTGTACGTCAGATACCGTACACACCTCAGGGTATTTCGGGAATCACCCGAGGAGCACCCTTAGGATTGACTTATAGTCGAACGTGGCGACTGAAAAATCAGCGCGACCGGTGCAGTGGATGATGGAGCCTTACCTCTTGATCCAGCCACAGTACGGAGGAAATGGTTTTTGCGTCACGAATCGTCCCGTTCAGTACCATGCGAACCGCCGTCGATAGTGGAACCATCCTTTGCTGAATCACTTCATCCGCCTCCGGCTGTGCTTTCCCAGCCTTAAGGCCGGTAGCCAGGTAAACGGACATAATTTCAGCGACGAAGCCGGGGCTGGCGAAGAACTTGAAAATCCGGCGCCACCGGGTTGCGGTATATCCCGTTTCTTCAAGCAGTTCGCGCTTAGCCGCCCCCAACGCCTGTTCTCCGCTATCGATGCGTCCGGCAGGGATCTCCCACAGATAGTCATTTGCGGCATGCCGATATTGGCGCTCCAAAAGTACTCGTAATGTCGATCGAGAGTCGTCCACCGCGAGAATCACCACCGAGCCGGTATGGTGAATGACATCGCGGCGCGCCCGGACTCCACTTGGTTCCAAGACATCATCCGTCGTCACCCAAAAAACCGGACCGCGATAAACGACGCGGGAGGAAATAATGTTAGCCTTTGCTCGTGGGCTGCGATGTGATTGCTTCGACTTTGCTCGGGTAGCAGGTATTTTCGGCATCAGAACAATATAGAACACTGTCTATGACCGCATGCCGGGTGGTTGAAAGTCAGCCCCAAGAACGACTGATCAATCGCCGGACCTGATTCTGCTATTCTGCCGGGCATGCCCCAAAGACGAGCTGCGAGGCGAGTGGTCAAGCCGCATATTGCAATCGTCGGAGCCGGAAGCCTGGGCACTTCGCTCGCCTTGGCATTACACAATGCGGACTACGTAATTGACGAAATCATCTCCCGTGGGGGCGCCGCATCTGTACGGAAAGCCCGGCGACTGGCGGCGCAAGTGGGCGCGTCCGCTGCTGCGTTGACGCGAGTTCACATTCGTGCCGATGTAGTCTGGTTTTGCGTCCCGGATGGGGCCATTGCCAGCGCAGCTGTTGCGCTGAGCGAAGCAAACGAGTGGCACGGCAAAGTGGCGCTACATGCCAGTGGAGCTCTTACCAGCGACGAACTCGCGGAGTTGCGCCGGCGCGGTGCGTCCGTCGCCTCCGTTCATCCGCTGATGACGTTCGTCCCGGGGTCGCGGCCTCCACTCGCGGGAGTCCCTTTTGCCATCGAAGGCGATCGAAAAGCAGCTCTGGCCGCGCGTGCGATTGTTCTGAATTTAGGGGGCCGGCCGTTCCCCATCGGCAAGCGGTACAAGCAGGCTTACCACACTTGGGGGATGTTTGTTTCTCCGCTACTGACCGCGCTGCTGGCGGCAAGCGAAAGGGTTGCGGCAACTGCCGGAGTCAAACGAAGCGCTGCCAAACAGCGAATGCTCCCGATTCTCAAGCAAACGCTCGCCAATTACGCGGCTCTGGGAGCATCTCACTCTTTCAGCGGCCCCATCGCGCGGGGAGACGTCGAGACCGTAAGAAAACATTTGAGCGCGTTAAGCGCAACTCCCGAAGCGCGGAACATCTACATCGCTCTGGCCCAGACAGCATTGCGTGACTTGCCCACGAAGAATCGTGTGGCATTGGAAAAGATCCTCAAGAAGTAATCGCTTCCGGTTTCGCAATCCGTGCGTTTTCTATCAGCGTGAGTTTTCTTCTATGTCCCTGCCACAGCATCAGTCCGAGAAGGGCGCATACACCGAAGGGAATCGATGCGGCGGTGCGAATGGGAAGCGTCAACAAGAAAGCAGAAGCAGGTTCCCGAGAAATCATTGGCCACATGGCGACTACAACCGGAGCACAAATCCATTGCCAGAACAAAGCCAATGTAGCTGCGGCCAGAGTGACGCGAAAGGGTTTGCTTGGGGCGAAGTCCCGCCAACATGATGCGATCAAGATTATTCCGGGCAAAAGAACGACGTGGTCGTATACCGCATGTCCCGGCACCATTGCGACGGTCGTAAGAGCGAGCAGAAGACTGATCGCCAATCGAAAGTCACGAGAGTCCGTGGGAGCGAAGCGCATTTGCCAGGAAATCGCAGCCGCACTTATCAGAATGGCCACGATAAGAATTGAGCCAAGCAACCTACCGACTTGATTGCCGAAGATTTGAGTGCCGAGTAAATCACTTACGAGTGGCGGATTGGAATAGCGACGGTAAGAAGACACTACGCGCAGCCATTCCGAAATCCAGCGTGGCCAAATCAGCAGGGAAGAGGCGCCCAGTAGCGAAGACATCAGGAAGAAACCGCCGGCGAAGCGCCATCGAGCACGCCATCGAGCCAGGCTCCAGAGTAGAAGGTAGGTTGCGATCAATAACATTACTTGCGGCTTGACAAGAGCTAGCGCCAACAGAATTCCGGAGAAAAACAATCGTCGGCGGACCAGTGCGGCAAGCGAGGCAGCCAGAAGAAATCCAACGAGCAATCCCATTTGTTCCGCGAACAAGCCTTCGAGCACGGCGTAACTGGACAGGGTGAGCATCACCAATACGCCGAGTGTTAAAGGTCTCGCGCGAAGATGAAACACCCGGATCCAAAGAAAGACGCTGCATGCAGTGAGAACGCCGAGACATAATCCAAATCCGATGCGAACCACGGAAAATGGCATTAGCCCAATCGGCCAGAGCAAAACGTCCGCAATAGCCGGATAGGCGAATGTCCAATAGTCCGGAGGCGCGCCGAAGACCCGTGTGTCTACGGTGCGACCGAAAAGATCGATCTGAACTTGACGGGTTGTCTGGGGAC
>JBAVUV010000073.1:0-1629 GCA_049696955.1 Candidatus Sulfotelmatobacter sp.
CAGCCATCCCGCATCGTCCGAACTCATCACTTCCACTTCCTTGGGACAGGAGATGCGCCTTTCGCGCAGCTCTTGGAGAATCCCAGTGACCAACAGCAGATTGTCGGCGAAAATAGCAGTGATTCGCGGCGAGCGCTTCAACAAATCGGCGGTAGCTTGGCGGGCGCCCTCAGCCGACAAGGTGCAGCTGCAGTGGTACTCTTCGCTCGCAGGCAGTCCGCCGGCATGTAGGGCCTGCTGCCATCCGGCTAGGCGGCTGAGTTGAACGCTTGTAGAAAGTGCGACGGTAAGCAACCCTATACGTTTGTGGCCTCGTTTGAGCAGGTGTTCCACTCCCATTCGTGTACCCGCGGCAATGTCCGTTGCAGCCACGTCTCCCTCCCCCTGTTCCGGGATCCGGCCGACAAAGACCGTAGGTTTCCCTTGGCTCAAATACCGGCGTAATTCCACATCTTCGCCGGGGCTTTGAAACAAAAGGATCCCGTCTACCAGGCGTGCTCGAAACGTCTTGAGATAGTGCGACTGTCGCGCTACCTCGTTGTACGTTTGCCCAAGCAGAAGGGCATATTCGCTGCGGCTTAATACGTCTTCCACCCCGCTTATAACCTGGGCATAGAAAGGATCAGGGGTAGCAAAAGATGGAATCAGCATGCCGACTGTGCGGCTCGAGCCAAGCTGTACGCTGCGCGCCAGATGGTTAATCTGGTAATCAAGCGCCGCCGCCGCATCCAGCACACGGCCAGTCAATTCTTCGCTCACAAACTTTGATTTATTCAGAACCGCCGATACGGTGGCGATTGAGACACCAGCCCGTTTTGCGACAGCGTAGATTGTGACCATTACCAGATTGTAGTTGACGGCAAGCTTTCCGGAGGGCCTTATAGAAAAGTGTTTCGCTAACTGCTTTTCTATTGACTTGTGATCTTGCCGCTCTTAGCATTCCGCCATGCAACGACGTGACTTTTTTAAAGCTCTAGCCGCGCTTTCAGTTACGGTCAAGTCGATGTGGGGGGAGCAGGCTCCTGCGCCGCAAGCTATGGACGCAACAGTCTCTGCGCCGCCGTCGGCGTGGTGGCTACCCGTTCGCACGAGAATTGCGCCCTTCCCGGTCGAGGTTCCCGATTCCTTTGCCGAGACTCAGGCACACTTTCTCAATGATGAGCAGTTGGCGGCTCTGCGCCGGCTGAGCGATCTTTTCATGCCTCCGCTCAACAATTATCCGGGGGCGAAAGATACTGAGACGCCTGAGTTCCTCGATTTTCTGATTGGAGGTTCGCCGCCCGACCGCCAACAGATGTACCAATCCGGTCTGGACCGGTTGAACGCAGAGGCGGACAAGCGGTTCGGGGCGCCGTTTTCAAAGATCGATGCCGCGCAGGCGGACCAGCTACTCAGACCGGGATTGGCAGCATGGATCGAGGGGCACCCCCCTTCAGACATATATGGGCGCTTTCTCAGCGTGGCCCACGACGATATCAGGATGGCCACAATGAGCTCGCAGTCCTGGAGTATGGCGGCGACTTCGGCTGGGGGCCGGGCTCCCGAAATGGACCTTTATTGGTCACCGGTTGATCCCGATATGTCGAGAAGGACGATGGAGGGTCAATGCCCAAAGAGAAAGTCGATGTT
>JBAVUV010000074.1:0-1972 GCA_049696955.1 Candidatus Sulfotelmatobacter sp.
GTATGGGGGCGGGGGGCACGCCCGTGTCGGCGCAATCTCCTTTCCGCCCGACCAGGGCGATCGCGCCCGCGTCGCCGCCGCCGAAATCGTCAGCGAGCTCCGAGCCCACAACCCGTTTCCGGGGTAAGTTTAGTGCCGCGCCTACGGCGCTCAGATCATCTTTGGATTGATTCCCAGCCCTTCCGGGCTGGGCTGAAGTTTGGCTACCGGCCCTCCGGGCCTGGGTCCGATTTGAGGGTCTATTTTCGAGTTCCCACACAGACTCTTCCGGGCTGGGTATCGATCGTGATATCCCGAGCAGCCAACTGCCTATGTAAGTTGAGAAGGAAATGACACTGCGAAATCGATGCGAGGCCCAGAGGGCCGGTCGCTAAACTGTGCAGCCGGGGACATAGTTGACACTTCAGACCGGGC
This sequence comes from Candidatus Sulfotelmatobacter sp., assembly GCA_049696955.1. GTDB lineage: Bacteria > Acidobacteriota > Terriglobia > Terriglobales > Acidobacteriaceae > Sulfotelmatobacter. The sequence continues at coordinate 415 of JBAVUV010000074.1, forward strand.
ACATGGTTGACACTTTTCGTCCAGTTGAGGTTTCTTGCTATTGGTTAGCAAGGTTTATATCTTGTCATTCGCCGTGGGATGGGAATGTGGAAATCTCACCGTGTTTGGTGAGATTTCCAAGGGGCGGTGGGAAGGTAGGGAAAGCGTTGTTTTGCTTTTCCTGGCTTTCCACCGTCCCGTCATTTCCGTCCCTTGGGTGCGTCTGAATCTGCAGGTAGAGGATGAATGGATCGTTGATAACTATCGAATAGGGCGATCGGAAAGCTGGCAAAGAATACCAGCCATTGATCGTCGTCGATCAACTCCAGTCCAATGGGTTCGTTGCGTAATGTTTCGCTGATGAAGATATTGTGTCCATTCCATTTGAACTGCCCACAGGCTCGTACCCGACGTACCTGCAAGCCACTGTCGTACTCCGGTTGCGGAATTCTCGTCGGATAGCAGCGAGGCGACAGGGTGTAGCAAGAGGCAGGAGTTTTCATGGCTAAGGCCTCATGGGGTCGCTGCTCGTTATAGATCGGCCGGAAACGGTCGAAGGCCTCTTGTTGGGCTCGCCGATGAGCTGCCGGCGGGTGGGCCGTCTCTGCCTTCAACGTGCGATGCATGCGTTCATGGCGACCGTTCTGTTCGGGATGGCCGGGGGCAATCCGCTCCGGAATGATGCCCAGCTTCATCCAGTACAGCGCCAGGGGAGAAAGTCCGGCAATGGCTCTGGAGGCAAAGGGTGGTCCATTGTCGGTGCGAATAGCCCCCGGCAGACCATACTGCCGGAACGCCGCCTCGAAGATGGCGAGCACCTGTTCGGTGTTAGCTTTTTCCACCGCCTGGCAGCGCAGCAGATAGCGGCTCGCCGTATCGGTGATGGTCAAAGGATCGATGCGCTGACGGTCCGAGGTCAGAAACCACCCCTTGAAATCGGCACACCACAGCTGATTCGGTTCTACCGCCTGCTGAAATGGCTGGGTGTACGGCGGGATCTTGCGAAGCTGCCGCCTGGGCACCGTCAGCCCTTCTCGCTTTAACAGCGCGCCGATGGTGCTGGCCGCCGGTAACACCAGCCTAGGCTGCTTCTGTTGTAAGTAAGCCCGCAATTTGCGCGCTCCCCACGTTGCATGTCGCTGGCGCAATGCCAACAACTGCTGCTCGATCGACGGCTTGGTCTGATTGGGATGTCGAACCGGCGCACGGCTGCGATCTTCGAGCCCCGCTTCCCCCTCCACTTGGCTACGCCTCAGCCACTTATAGCCGCTCTCCCGCGAGATCTCGTAAATCCGGCACAACGCCGCCATCGTCCACTCACCGCTCGCATACTCCTGCACAAACTTCTTCCGCTGGTCCACCACGCCACTCGCTCTCCAGGCCATGTCGCCTTCTTACAGGCCTTCGCTGTGGGAACGAAAGTGTCAACCATGTGCCCGGTCTGTTCTGTCAACCATGTGCCCGGTCTGTACCAAACTTCAGCCCAGCCCGGAAGGGCTGGGAATCAATCCGAAGATGATCTGAGCGCCGGAGGCGCGGCACTCGTCTCAAGCAGGGCTAAGCATTGGCCGCGATGTCA
>JBAVUV010000075.1:0-2142 GCA_049696955.1 Candidatus Sulfotelmatobacter sp.
CTCCCATTCCGCCGCGACCGAGGAGCGCGACTACGCGATAGCGATCGGCGAGCAACGAGCCGGGGAGAAACCTTCCGTGGTTGAGGAGCGCATCGGACGAAGAACTTGGGTGACTGGATTTCGAGGCGGGACGCGGCGAGCGCGGAGTCCGGGGCAGTTCCGACGAGATCAGCGTGGAGACCTGATCGGGGCTGCGGTTGGGCGAGTTATTGCTTGCCATGGTCTCGTCCCTGAGCTGCGTGGAGACGTCGTCGGAGGACTGCGTTTTGCCGCAAGAAGGGCAGAACCGCGAGAGCGGCGGAACCTGTTTGCCGCATGAAGGGCAGCGTGACATTCGGGGAGCGCGCCTTGAGTGAGATGCCTGGCGGAAGTCTACGCGAAGATGGCTGAAATGGGAATGATGGGGCCTGTTGGCTTATTAGTTATCTCCCCCCTCTCTTTGTGATCTTTTAAAATCAGAGATTTAGCGGGTGCTCGGATGCTAGATCTTTGAGGAATAAGGAGTTAGCTGCAAGATATTTATGAATCAATAACTTAGAGTCTGTCCATGGGCTATTTTGATGTGGTTTTTCGATCTATGCTGTTAAGGAATAAACATCTTACGGGGTTTACGTTGGGATTTAGGTTTGGAGGAGTGGTGAGAACGGAATTGCTGCGATTTAACGGCGCTGTCGAGCGTGATCCCGCCATTGATGTGTGGATGAAAGAGCATGCGGGTGAATTGGGAGCCATCGCGCGGGAGTGGTTTGAGGTGATGCGGAAATGCGGGGACGAAGTCCGGGAGCTTTTGCATGATGGGTGTCCGGTGGCATGTTTGGGAGATGCGCCCTTCGGCTACGTCAATGTATTCAGTTCGCACGTAAACGTGGGGTTCTTTCAGGGTGCGGGACTGCCGGATCCAGCAAGTTTGTTGCAAGGCACCGGGAAGTTCATGCGGCACGTGAAGCTGAGACCTGGAAAAGTCACAAACGCTGCGGCGCTCCGCAGGCTCATCGAGGTGGCGTACCTGGACATAAAGGAGCGCGTCGAAAATGGATAATCAGGCTGCGGAAAAAGGCCGTGTTGGCTTGAGAGTCGCCCTCAGTGGCTCAGAAGTTTGCTGAAAAAGTGAGGCGGTGCGCGGCTGTTGCCCTCAGCGGCTGAAGCCGCGATCGAAAAACAGGCCTTTTATCGCAGCGGTGAACCTGTCCAGTCTCATGAGATCCTTTACACAGTGTTATCAGGACATCCTTTACAGTTGGGTTGGGTCCAGCGCTCGACAGTGGAAAGGCGCTGGGCCGGGATATCGATCTCCTTCAAGAGAGAGTTGCAATAATAAACCAGGATGCGCTCAGCGATGCGAACCAGGCGCACTCGTTCCCGCGCCAGCGCTTTACTGATCTCCCAGCGTTGTCCGTCGAGTTTCAGTTGGCCGTGCGATCCCAACGATTTGACTTCCGAGCCTTCCGGATACGACCAGGGTTGCGGCTGCGGGTCGTAGCGGCGCGGGCTCGGAACCCAGCGCGTGGCGGGGGTTTGCATGTTCAGTGCCTCATGCGGCCGAAGGTAGTTGTACTCGTAACGGAACTGGTCCAGCCATTCCTGGTCCATCTCGAGGTTCTGCAAACGACGGCGCCGCGCCATCTCCAGCGCGAGGTGAAAGCGTTCCACCTTGCCTTGAGTTTGGGGATGGCGAATGCCGCTAAACAGGCAGGCGATGCCCTGCTTCATCAGCCACACTTGTAACTTCGTCCAACCGCTGGGCGCTTGCGCGTTCCACCAGGGCGTGCCGTGATCCATGAGCATCGCCTCGGGCAGGCCATAGGTCAGGAAGACATGCTCCAGTCGTTCCCGTACGGCTTCGGTGCGCGTCGTTCCCGTTTTCTCCAGCGCAACGACAAAGCGGCTGTGATCGTCGATCACCGACAGTGGTCCCACCGGCTGCTGGCATCCCTTCGGACTTTTGAAATCCATCTGCCAGAGTTGGTTGGGGGCTTCGCGTTCGAAGCGCTGCCAAGCGAGCAAGCGACGATCGTCGGGACGCACCAGCCCGTGCCGCAACAGGACGCGGTGCACGGTGATCACGGGTAAAAGAACGCCTTCGCCGCGGAGCAGATGCTGCAACTTGCGGGCTCCCCAGTCGGGCCGCGCGCGCCGCAAGTC
>JBAVUV010000076.1:0-3783 GCA_049696955.1 Candidatus Sulfotelmatobacter sp.
CTAATTAAGCTCGTCAAGCCAACCAAGACTTTCTGCTCCTGGACGCCGTGTTAAACGTGCGTCAGCCATTTCCCGCTTTCCGAGACAGAGCCCCACATATGGACAACTGTTGCAGGGATTCTGCGGAAAGCGGATGCCAAGAGGGGCAACTTGCCTGAATTTGTCGTGAGTGGATCTTCTATAGTCAAGCTTGGACACACGGCGGTGGTGTCCTAATTTAGGACACTACCCACACGGCACTGTACCTTAAATTCGGCCAACAAGGCTCGAACCCGGACCTCTACATTCTGAACGTCACGATAGGTTGGGCCACCCCGTAAACAGCCTTTGTTCGGGACCGCACCCGCGCCTCGAGTGGACAAATTTGAGGCCGCTGCATCCACCGACTTGAGAAGTGTTCAATGGTTCAATAATAACTTGGGAGGCTTGACAAGCCACGAAATCATTGAATTTGCGCTTAACCGGCTCACTTCCTACTATCAGTAGCACACGCCGAACTAGCCAAATCTCAGCTATCTGGCCACGCTTCGTTCTCGGTCACAACGTGTCGACTGCTCGTATATTTAGTGGGGTAGCCGCATAACAACCTCGTTACAGTCGTAACGAGAACGACGAATTCGCCGGCTCGAAATTGAATTGGATATTGCAAAATGAAGCAGCAGCCCCGCCAAAAGAACGACAGCCGGCGGCGAGGAGGTTTTGATCATGGACGACAGTCCAGTGGACATCGTTGTGCCGCCGGAGGAACCTGCGGAGGCATTGTCCGAGACGCATTCAGCCGAAGAGATAAAGGTGGGGCGACAATTGTCGAATCGAGTCCGAGCGTGGTGGTGCCCTTGAATGGCTCCTCGCCGCGAAAAATTGAGGCCAACCGAAGGAACGCGCAAAAATCGACTGGACCGAAAACATCTCGGGGCATTTGTTAATCGAAATATTGCAGTCATTTCCGACCTGAGCTCATAATGACTCTACCCGTTCGTCAAGCCTCGGTTAATCTCGATGATAGTGAAGGATTCTGCTCTCGAGTCCTGACCCAACTGAACAGTGTTTGGGTGAGCGTAACCTTCTCATTTTCGTCCAAGCCCCGCAACCTATCGCTCCACTATGCGAGTGATGTTTCGCGCCGTCTGGCGCGCCACATCAGGCTAGGAAGCCGAGTCGAGATCGGGAGACATGCGTGGCTTTCCACCGGTTCGGAGGATAACCAGAAAATACAGCTCGCTATCGAGGATGACTGTCGTATCGGCGCAAGGTGCACGGTCAGTGCCAAGAACTCTATCCACCTGGAGCGTGACGTCATCCTTGCCTCTGACGTGTTGATCATTGACAACAACCATGCCTACGAAGACGTGGCTACGCCAATAGCACGGCAGGGCACAACGCCGGGCGGCACGATCCGCATCGGAGAAGGATGCCGGATCGGAGCGGGAGTCGCTGTCATATGCGAAAAGGGCGAACTCGTACTCGGAAACAACACCATCGTGGCGCCGCAATCCGTGGTTACGCGTAGCTTTCCTCCACACTCGGTGCTTTCAGGAAATCCAGCTCGGATCGTTCGCGGATTGGACGCCGCGCAGCCTACTAGCTTGAGAGGTACTCTTAGTTCTACAAACGTCGAGGGTGGAGTGAGGAAGAAAATCGCCGCTGAACCCTGTTCAACCAATTCCGAAACGGCTGTGGCCAGCCGTCAGACTGACAGTGATGAAGCGGCTAAGAATCGCGGCCTGAGGTCGCGTGCGTGGCAAACGATAAGCCAACAAGATCTTAGTGCGTTGGTTTCGCGACTGTTCAGCAAGCTGCGCATGTTATGGATGGTACAGACCTATCCTTTTTTTTCGATTGGCAAAGGAGCCTGGGCGCATTATTCCTGGCGAGTGGACCGATCCTCGGCACCATACATAAGCATCGCCGAACGAGTTGGTTTTGCTCAAGGTGTCCGGCTGGAGGTGTCAGCAACTCCGGGGACGCAATCACCGATCCTCATCATGGAGGCAGGTAGCGGTCTGCAACGTAGGGGCATGATTTCAGCGAGAAACCACATTCATATCATGAAGGAGGCTATCTTCGGTTTTTCTGTTCGCATCATGGACCATGGTTTCGAAGACCAAACGGACGGTATCGCAATCGGAACGCGGGAAAGGGCAGGCGGGACCATACGCATCGAAGACGAGTGCTGGATTGGTTTTGGAGCCGTGATTGTTTGCGAGGAAGGGGAATTGGTCATTGGGCGGCACTCCGTGGTAGGCGCGAATTGCATAATCACACGCAGCATTCCTCCGTATTCGGTTGTAGCGGGCGATCCCGCGAGAATTGTTAAGCAATACGACTTCGCCAAGAACAAATGGGTATTGGGATGCATTCGCCGTCCGACGGTTGGCTCTATTCAGGAGGAAGCAGTCTCGGGGATAAACGCGAAGGCGCAGTCGTCACGGGCTTGAAAATCAAGGTTCGACAAGAGAGACTTGAGAATCGGGTACTAATGTACGTCACGAAGGTCTGGGCGTCCCAGGGACAGCGAGGAATTATATAAGTGGAATCTCATGAATAGAGCGTTAGTGGATCACTACCGCTGTCCAGAGCACTTTGTCGAATTCGACTTGACGAATTCGCTGTCCGCGGACGAGGGTTATTTTCGGTTCGGACAGAACACGATTTGCTATGGACGCTCCGCATCAGGCTATCGGGCGCGCAACGCCGACTCCATCCTTTACGATGCAATCGAAGATGTTGCGAGCGACGGCTCGACTGTATCGTTACCCTTCAATCCGAACGATCTCATCAATAACCTACGTCTTGAGCGCTACGCCCACCAGCATAGCCTGGGTTCGATGAGTCGGTGGAAACGATTGTTAAAAAATGGCTATTACGGCCTTCGGCCTCTGATGCCGGTCGCGCTGAGAAGACATGTTCAGCGGGCGAATCTGAACGGCTGGCAGAAGCTGTCTTTTCCCCGCTGGCCAGTGGATACAACGGTTGAGAACTTCTGCGAGCAACTGCTGATGCTTTCCATGAAAGCGAAAGGCGTCGATCGCATACCCTTCATTTGGTTCTGGCCCAACGGTGCTCAGAGCTGTGTGGCTATGACTCACGACGTAGAGACTGAGGCTGGAAGGGAATTCTGTACCGAGTTAATGGATATCGATGATTCCTTTGGGATTAAGGCGTCTATTCACCTGGTGCCGGAAGGGGGCTACAAGGTTGAAGCTCCATTCGTTAAAGAGATCCGTGACAGGGGGTTTGAAGTAAATATTCAGGACCTCAACCACGATGGCCATCTGTTTCGCGATCGCGACGAGTTTCTGCAGCGTGTGAAGAAAATTAATCGCTACCGCAAGATCTACGGCGCCAGCGGTTTCCGAGCAGCAGTTCTTTACAGGAATCTCGAATGGTACGATGCGCTCGAGTTCTCCTTCGACACTTCTGTCCCAAATGTTGCCCATCTTGATCCGCAGCAAGGTGGATGCTGTACAGTGATGCCTTATTTCGTCGGAAATGTTTTGGAAATTCCTGTGACTACCGCTCAGGATTACATGCTGTTTCATTTATTGAATGATTATTCGCTGGGCTTGTGGAAGAATCAGACAGAATTGATTCTGAGAAAAAACGGTGTCGTCAATTTCATTGTTCATCCGGACTATATTCTCGAACAGAAGGCACGAGGCATCTATCAGGATCTGCTGGGTTTCTTGCAAGGGCTGCGGGGAAATCGCAAACTTTGGTTTGCTGTGGCAGGTGAGATTGATCACTGGTGGCGATTGCGGAGCCAATTAAGCTTAGTAGAGC
>JBAVUV010000077.1:0-3401 GCA_049696955.1 Candidatus Sulfotelmatobacter sp.
TCCCCAAGCCGCGCAACAATTCGATTGTGCCACCATCCACAAGAGAAATCGTGAAGACGATGTTGTTGGGTGAATACTGCATGGCGATGTCTCGATACGGGGCGAGCATCGATTTCAGGCTGTCGAACAATTCCTGCCATCCGGAATACTGAAGTTTGCTGCCGGGGAGGGAATCGAGATGTCCGGCTTCGATCTTGTGGACGAGTTTCACGGGTTCGCCCTGGGCCGGGATCAAGTAGAACCAGCGTCGGGTGACCATTAATCCCGCAGGTAGCCCCAGTACACGGTAGGCGATGGGATCGCGATGGTGGTGATCGTAAAACAACCACGCGTCAATATTGCGTTCGCGCAGCGCAGATTGGATGGCAGCCAGCTCCATGGGCAAACTTTCATTGTAAACAATGGGAAGGATTTGAGCGAATCGCTGGAGAAAACGCGGTCAAACGTGCCTGTTCGTTGCAGGTTAAATCCTTGTTAAATCCTTGTTACACTCTGACGCTAGATGCTTGCGATCGGCGAGCCCGTCGGTAAGTCTGTGGTTACGAAGCGCGTCCGCATCGAAGCGGTCGATGTGGTTCGCGGCGTCATTATGATTGTGATGGCGCTCGATCACGTGCGAGACTTCTTCGGTGTTCCCGGCGTAAATCCTACCAATCCCGCTACCACGACGATTCCGCTATTCTTCACGCGCTGGGTTACGCATTTCTGTGCTCCCGTTTTCTTCCTGTTGACCGGCACCGGCGCTTATCTCTCGTTGCGCAAGAAAACTAAAAGGGAGTTGTCGCGATTTCTGTTCACCCGCGGTCTCTGGCTGATCTTTCTGGAAGTGGTGGTGGTGCGCTGCTTCGGCTGGCAGTTTAATTTCGACTATCCCCTGATTCTGCTCAATGTTCTATGGGCACTGGGCTGGGCCATGATCACGCTCTCAGCGCTGGTTTACCTGCCTGCTTCTGCTGTGGCCGCATTTGGGGTGGTGATGATCGCAACCCACAATCTTTCTGATTCCGTCCAGTCCACCAGTCCGATTTGGACGGTCCTGCATTCCGCGCCCGGTTTCATCCTAAACGAGCCGGGGCATATTATCTTCGTTGCTTACGCTCTGATTCCGTGGGTCGGAGTTACAGCGGCAGGCTACGGCCTGGGACAGGTCTATAGCTGGCCATCGGAACGCCGCAGGGCGCTTCTACTGCCGCTGGGCATTGGATTGATCGCCACCTTCCTCATTTTGCGTGGCATCAATCTCTACGGCGATCCGCTGCGGTGGAACACGCAAAGATCCCCGGCTTTTACCGCGCTTTCATTTTTGAATACTACGAAGTATCCGCCATCGCTGTTATTTCTTCTGATGACGCTGGGCCCTCCCCTGCTTTTCTTGTGTGCGGTCGACACCGGAACACCGCAATGGCTGCGTCCCGCTCTCATCGTCGGCAAAGTGCCGATGTTTTACTACCTCTTGCACATACCTCTGATACACATGCTCGCCATCGCGGTATGTTATGCGCGCTACGGGCAGGTGCATTGGATGTTCGAGTCCCCGACTCTCGACCGGTTTCCCGTGACCCCGCCGCCGGGATGGGGATACTCGTTGCCAATCGTTTATCTGCTGTGGGCTGTGGTAGTGCTCACGCTGTATCCAATTTGCCGCTGGTTTGCAGCTTTGAAGCAGCGCCGCAGCGATTCCTGGCTTAGTTACTTTTGAAATCGGAATGCAGAATCCGTTTGCTCGGAGCTGCCGGTAAAGTCTCACAGGCTGTGCGCAACATTAGTCGCGGAGGGGTCTTCGAATTCTCGTCAGATGGGGAACCGTTTTCTTGGGATCGAACTTGGCATAAGAATCAATTACCCTGCGCGTAGAAGTAGCGTTCTGTGGTGAAATGTTCATGTGCAATTGAAGCAGGCTCTCGCGGATGCGCTGCTGCGCTTTACCACTAACGATGTTCCTTCCCCTCGGATGAACGCCGAGACTCTACTGATGTTCACGATGGGATGCGATCGCGCTTACCTGCACGCGCATTCGGAGCGCGAACTCACTGCGGATGAAATCGCCCGCTACGAAGTTGCACTGTCGGAGCGAATTCGCGGTGTCCCCGCACAATATATTACCGGTCATCAGGAATTCTGGGGCATGGATCTAATAGTCACGTCTGCTGTGCTGATCCCACGACCCGAAACCGAGCATGTGATTGAGACTGTGCTGGAACTTGCTAACGCGCACAGCAACAGTGGGCCACCTGTCCCGCGCCAGATTCTCCGGATCATTGACGTGGGCACCGGCTCGGGCTGCATTGCCCTGGCGCTCGCTCACGAATTGCCGGAGGCTGAAATTCACGCCGCTGACATCTCCTCTGCCGCACTTGAAATAGCGCACGTCAATGCTGCACGCCATCAGCTCGAAGGGCGCATTCACTTCTGCGAGACGGATCTACTCACGGGATTCGAAGACAACTCGTTCGACTTCATTGTTTCTAACCCGCCTTACGTGGGAGAGTCGGAAGCAGATGAAGTCCAGCTGGAAGTGCGGAAGTTCGAGCCACGGAACGCGGTTTTTGCCGGTCCTACGGGATTAGAGATTATCGCTCGGCTCATCCCGGAGGCGCACGAGGCACTACGGCCGGGCGGTTGGCTCGTGCTGGAAGTCAGCGGGACGATCGTGGAGGGCGTAAAGCAGCTTTTAAACGGATGGGCGGAGATTCGAATCGTCAACGATTTGCAGGGCATTCCGCGCGTCGTCGTTGCGCGAAAAGTGTTCTAGATATAGCTGCAAGCTCCGGCGTTCCTTAGCGCGGCACACTGGCAGGCTGAATCTCTTCCACGTCCACGATGGTCGTCGGATATTTGCCGGTATAGCAAGCCGAGCAATAGGAAGTTTTCTCTCCTTCGCCGCAAGCTTTCTTCAGTCCTTCGAGCGAGAGATAGGCGAGAGAGTCGACGCGGATGTATTCGCGAATTTCGTCTATAGATTTATTGGCGGCGATCAGTTGATCTTTCGAAGGCGTGTCAACTCCGTAGTAGCAAGGCGAAATCGTCGGCGGACACGAGATCCGCATGTGAACCTCCTTTGCCCCCGCGTTGCGGATCATGCGGACGATTTTGCGGCTGGTAGTGCCGCGCACGATCGAATCGTCGATGAGCACCACGCGCTTTCCTTCAAGAAGGGATTGCACTGGATTCAGTTTCAGCTTGACGCCGAAGTCGCGCACGCTTTGGCTGGGTTCAATAAACGTGCGTCCAACGTAGTGATTGCGGATCAGGCCAAAGCGAAATGGGATGCCACTCTCGGCGGCGTAGCCGACTGCGGCGGTCACGCCAGAATCTGGCACGGGGACCACAAGATCGGTGTCTACCGGCGCTTCGCGGGCCAATTGCCTTCCCATCTCTTCGCGGCTGGTCTGAACGGCGCG
>JBAVUV010000078.1:0-7779 GCA_049696955.1 Candidatus Sulfotelmatobacter sp.
GACTCGGCCACAGTCGGCCAGTTGATCGATCAGAAAGAAATCAGCGAATTGCCGCTGAACGGCCGCGACGTACAGCAATTAGTGTTTCTGGCGCCGGGAACCACGAACGTAACCGCCAACTACTGTGCGGCGAACTGCGAGGGCGGAGTCTTTCCCAGCGAGCAATACGCCAAGGTAAACGGCGGCGGTGCGAACGGTGTCAATTATTTGCTGGATGGTGTGGATGCCAACGACACCTACATCAATACGAATGTGCCCTTCCCCAATCCCGACGCGATTCAGGAGTTCAATCTGATTACTGGCAATATGAGTGCCAGCTTCGGAAACGCAATCGGCGGCGTGGTGAATGTAGTTACAAAATCAGGAACCGATCGGATTCACGGAGATCTGATTGAATTTCTGCAGAACAATGTGCTGAATGCCAGCAATTATTTTTCCGGAGGACTGGTCAACCCGCTGAAGCAAAATCAATTTGGCGGCAGTGTCGGCGGTCCTATCATCAAGAATCGCCTGTTTTACTTTGGAAGTTATCAGGGTACACGCTTCCGCACCGCCCAGAATGGCCAGATTGCCACCGTTCCTAATGCAGCCGAACGTACTGGGGACTTTTCCGATCTGCTTCCCGATACGCAGTTGGTAGATCCCACGTCACCGCTACCGACGCAGACGCCTTACCCCGGCAATAAAATTCCCGTCAGCCCTGTAGCCACTTACATTCTGAATCACATTCCGCTTCCGAATGGGCCCAACGATCAGCTTAATTTTAACGGTGGTCCGGATGCTCAGAACACCGATGAATACTTGGCCAAGGTCGACTTAAACATTGGCAAACATCATTTGAGCGGCCATTATTTCCAGATGAATTACACGGACCCAGTCTTTATTCCACCTCCAACGAATCTTCTTGAACTGCGAGGCGATGCCGAACATCTTGTTCTCAAGAACGTCAGCATTGTCGATATCTACACGATCTCTCCCACTTTTTTACTGAGCAGCTACGCTGGATATAACAGCGAAAATGGCACTACCTTGTCGTCGGCTCCGTTCAGCATGGCGGATGCAGGCGTGAACATGGCAGTACCACAGAACCTCGGGGGAGGAAATGCCGCCGTTCTGAACGTGACGGTGAGCGGTGGGTCGGCCTTCACGCTGCCGGGCACGCCCTATGGGGTATGGAATCGCGGCGATCAATCTTTGCGTGAAATTGCAACTTGGATGAAAGGGAAGCACGAAGTGCAGTTCGGCGGCGAAATTCTGCGGGTTCGTCTGCCCATGGGAAATCAGTATCAGGAAAGTGGAGTTTTCGATTTCGAGAACTTAACCGGCAATCCTCTGGCTGACTTTGAATTGGGCGCTGTGTCGTCCTTCACCCAAGGCGGAGGACTTTACCTGAATTTTACCGGATATCGCGAAAGCCTTTTTGTTCAGGACAACTGGAAAGCTACGCCGCGGCTGGTGCTTACCGCCGGACTTCGCTGGGATCCTTTCTTCCCTTACACCGATAGTGAAGGCCGCGTAGCTTGTTTTGTTCCAGGAGCACAGTCTCAACGCTTTCCGAATGCCCCGGTGGGCATGTTGTTCGGGGGAAGTCATCACGATCCAGGATGCCCGGCTTCTTCCATTTATAACAATCCGAAAAACTTCGGACCTCGCCTGGGCTTTGCCTATCGGGTTACACAGGATGGCAACACGAGTATTCGCGGCGGAGCTGGCTATTACTATGAGGCTCCGAACACGGTCGCTTTCGAGGACGTTGTCGGCGTTCCTCCGTTTGCTCCTATCATTAACGTCGGTTCCAGCCCAGGGTCCCCGTTGGTCACCTTGGCTGATCCGTATGGAAGTTCAGAAACCACAAACCTTTTTCCGGGACAGTTCGGTCCTACGGACCCAAGTCCGAGTACCGCAATTTTCCCTAATTCGGGAATCTCCTTCAGCCAGATATTCGATCGCCACTTCCGCTTACCGATGGTCTTGTCCTATAACCTGACCCTCGAACATGGATTCAAACAGGACTGGATGTTGCGCGCAGCTTATGTGGGCAATAACGGACACCATCTCAGCGGCACCGGGGATCAGGAAAGCGGCTTGCTCCAGCTGAATCCCTCCCATTTCGATCCCACCCTTCAGCAGGAAGTGCCCCTCTATCCCAACTACGGATCCATCGCTTCTATCAATTCCGGAGTCGACAGCAACTACAATGCTGCCCAGATAACGCTGACGAAGCGCATGACGCACGGGTTCTCCTTCCTGACTAACTTTACCTGGGCGAGAGAATTGGACGACTTCGCTCCGGCGGGAGGGTCGCCTTATCTCACCAATAGCTGCAGTTGCGGCCGTTATTTCGACTATGGCCCTTCCGATGACGATCTCAATAAAACTTTCAAAGCAAATGGTGAATACGTAGTCCCGCGTGTCGGCGTGCCTAAGGCAGTCGATAAAATTGTGAATGGCTGGGAACTTTCGGGAACCGTAGGCTGGCAGACTGGATTTCCCTTCTCCATCTTCAGTGGCCAGGACAATTCCCTGAGCGGCATGTTAGGGGATCGCGCCGATCTTGCGGTTTCCAGTGTTCAGCAAGCCATCCTGGGTAGCGGCCGCTCCCATGCTGCCCAAGTTCAGGAATGGTTTAACACGAGTGCGTTTGTCCCGAACGCAATAGGCACCTTCGGCGATACGGGAAAGAATATACTTCGTGGACCGAGATATTTCGATGCCGATCTGGCTGCAGTTAAGAATGCCCAGATTACCGAGCGGGTCGCGATGGAATTCCGCGCCGAATTTTTCAATGCGTTCAACAATGTAAATTTTGGCAGGCCGGACGGTAACCTCGCCGACCTCGGCGCCACATTTGGAGAGATTACCGGAATGGCGGGCTCGTCATCTTCCAATACCTACGGAACAGCGCAGCCAAGAATCATTCAGTTCGCAATGAAGTTTTCATTCTGAGCACCGCAGTGAAATGCCGCAGGCAAGCCATTCGGAAGGAAAGCCCGTTGCTACAAGGTTTTCGGCTCTCCGGTCTCCGGCCTATCCCAAAACCGCGACAACCTTGCCCGCGCGGACACCGGCAATCGGGTTCCGTGGACGGCCATCTCTCAAGTAAAAACCCGGCAAGCGTTCGGCGGGCGCGACCCAGAGAATCGGCGTATGGCCATATCGCGGATATGGCAGACTTATAGTGCATGAAGAAACTTGGCTTCCTCTCATTCGGTCATTGGACGCCTTCACCGCAGTCACAAACGCGGTCGGCGGCCGACGCGCTCCTGCAGTCCATTGACCTCGCCGTTGAAGCTGAGCGCCTGGGAATGGACGGAGCCTACTTCCGCGTGCATCACTTCGCGCAACAACTGGCGTCACCGTTTCCGCTACTCGCGGCGGTTGGTGCGAAAACGCGAAAGATTGAAATCGGCACCGCAGTGATCGACATGCGGTATGAGAATCCTCACTACATGGCGGAGGACGCTGGGGCTGCGGATCTAATCGCTGGCGGACGACTGCAGTTGGGAATCAGCCGCGGTTCCCCCGAGCAGGTCATCGATGGCTGGCGCTATTTTGGCTACCGCCCAAATAAAGATGAAGATGATGCAGAGATGGGACGGCGGCATGCCGAAGAATTTCTTGAGTTGCTGCGCGGCAAGGGCTTCGCCCAGCCTAACCCACGTCCAATGTTTCCTAATCCTCCGGGACTGCTGCGTCTTGAACCGTACTCTGCAGGATTGCGTGATCGAATCTGGTGGGGGTCTGCCTCCAACGCGACAGCAATATGGGCCGCGAAGCTGGGAATGAACCTGCAGAGCTCAACCCTCAAATTCGATGAGACCGGCGAGCCGCTCCACATCCAACAAGCGGCTCAGATTCGCGCCTTTCGCGCAGCGTGGAAGGAGGCGGGCCACACGCGTACTCCGCGCATTTCCGTCAGCCGCAGTATTTTTCCGTTGCTCGATGACCGTGATCGTCGCTACTTCGGACAAGGCTCTCACGAAGAAGAGGACCAAATCGGGTTCATTGAAGCAAACACGCGGGCGATCTTCGGCCGCAGCTACGCTGCTGAGCCAGATATTCTCATCAAGCAGCTCAAGAAAGACGACGCGATCGCGGAGGCCGACACGCTCCTGCTCACCATTCCGAATCAACTCGGTGTGGCTTACAATGCGCATGTTATGGAGGCAATTCTGACTACGGTCGCCCCAGCCCTCGGTTGGCACTAAATCGTCGCCACCTTCATTGAGACAATTACTTTTGAGAAGCCGACATCTCGATAGCAACTGCGACTCTAACGGGCTTACACTTTCAGGGACGCCCCATTACATGTAGGTGCGCATAGGGCGAGCCTGCCCACATGATGTAAGCGCCAGTCGCCTTATGCGTAGTTGGCAGTCCTGTAGTTCTTGGATCGAACGGCCACATGATCATCCAGTGTGGCCCCACGGTGATTGCCGGACTGGTTTTGTCATTGGGATCGGAATCGCTCCTCTGCGTAGCGCCGGCGAGCATGTAAGTGATACCCGGGACCTTGTTGGTCGGTTTGGGTTTATGGGCTTTGGCGTCGGCGAACCACTGCAACGAAGCGGCGTCCACACACATGGGCGGGTCCCCAATCACCTTTGGGTTTCCCGGCATACAAGTGAACCCGTTGTTGCCGTCGCGCAGGACTACACTATTGCCCTGCGCATCGGTGTCAATGATTCGAGCCGATCTGGCAATGTCATCAGGCCCGGCGGAGATCGCCCGCGCTATTTTGCCTTGCGTAGTACCGCTGGCGTCCGTTGTAGAGTTTTGGACCGGAGTTCTCGCCTGAACCGGGCGTCCGAAATACGTCTCTGCGACAAGGAGCATCGCGGTTGCGGCCGCGAGGAAGAAAAATGTTCTCTTTGCAAGCTTCATATATCCCGCCTTTCACAGACCGTTTTGCGCACATGATGTAAGATTAATAGATCCGCCGTTCGTTTCGTGATCAGAGTCGAAATTCTTTGCGGCAAAAACGCCGCGGACGAGCCATTTTTAATTCTATCGAACTCAACCTGCCTCTTAGCCCGATCAGATGATGAATGAGACCGGTCGGTCGCAGTGAAGGCAACATAAACCTCTTCGGCGACTTCAGGGATATGAATTTTTGAAGGCAAACCTCAGAGCATTCTATGAGCATCCGTCAAGAAGCAGGCGGCGGTAGTGGAGGCTTACACAGTCGCCGTCGTTCGTACGGTATGCGAGCCCGAAAATGAACGCGCGTTTTTTTTTTGCAACGCCGCCGGCCTCACGCTACTCCAACAGAAAAGGTCTAGTTAGCGCCGTCAAAGTTTGTTTGGAGGTAAGGCATGGAGAATCGCAACACGGCAACGCAGCAGGGCCAGGCACTTGCCAAAAGTGCTGGGGAATTCCTGATCGGAGGCGATCTTCGGGTTACGCGCCTGGGACTCGGCGCGATGCGAATCACGGGAGACGGAATTTGGGGCGAGCCTTCGAACCGGGCAGAGGCTGTCCGAGTTTTGCGCCGCGCTGTCGAATTAGGAATCAATTTCATCGACACCGCAGATTCCTATGGTCCCGGCGTGAGTGAAGAGATCATAGCCGAGGCACTTCACCCGTATCCGGCAGGGCTGGTAATCGCCACCAAGGGCGGTTTTATGCGACCAGGTCCCAACCAATGGGTTGAGAACGGGAAGCCGGAGCACCTGAGGTCTGCCTGCGAAGGCAGCCTGCGCCGGTTGCGGCGAGACCAAATTGATCTTTACCAGTTGCATCGAATCGATCCGAAGTTGCCGGCGGAAGAACAGCTCGGCACTCTGAAAGATTTGCAAGCGCAAGGGAAAATCAAACACATTGGCTTGTCGGAGGTGAGCGTGCGACAGATCCAACATGCGCGCGCGATTATTCCGATTGTGACCGTCCAGAATCGCTACAGCATCACCGACCGCGGATCCGAGGATGTTCTGGAATATTGCGAAAAAGAGAAAATGGGTTTTATTCCCTGGTTCCCATTGGCGGCCGGTCGCGTCTCCGGCTCTGAGAGCCCGGTCAGTCGGATGGCAACGCGATGGAAGGTTACTCCGTCACAAGTGGCTCTGGCATGGCTGCTGGCCCGTTCTCCAGTGATGCTGCCGATCCCGGGAACTTCCAGGGTCGAACATCTCGAGGAAAATGTGGCGGCTGCGCAGTTGAAGATTGACGCAAACAAATCGCAGGAACTGGACCATTTGGCGCGTGCCAGCTAGGAATGTGCCTATACCCTTGACTGCCGAGCGCAAAATAGAAGTGCGCTCAGGTTTCCGATCTTCGATAGGGAAAATTTGATATTCAAACGCAGCCCGCTGGCTCATTACCGCCTGGGGTTGCGATCGATAGTGTCGACGTCACGTGTGCCTGAATCTTCTTCATAGGCCATTCATCCAAAACGTTGTGTATCTAGGCTATGATCGATGACGTCGAGTCAAACGAGGAATTGATGGATGTTTGAGAGCATTCTCTGCCAGGTTACGGAATATGATCCTGACGTTCTAGAATCTCTGATTGAGCTCGCGGTGGAAATTGCTCGCGAGGGTCGGGAGGGAAGACGCGTTGGCACGCTATTTACACTCGGCGATGAGAAGGCAGTCCTCGCGAAATCCCGATCATTGATTTTGGATCCGTTGCTGGGGCATCCGGAGTCTTCGCGGCACGTCACTAATCTCAATCTCCGCGGAACGATTAAGGAATTGGCGCAGCTGGACGGTGGGTTCGTGGTAAGTCGCCAGGGAATTGTTCTTTCCGCGTGCCGCTATCTCGATGCCGTGGCCGCACAAGTGGACGTGCCGTTGGGACTTGGCAGCCGTCACATTGCCGCCGCCAACATGAGCGCAGTTACCAAAGCCGTGGGAATTGTGGTCTCTGAGAGTTCGGTGGTGCGGCTTTTCTGTCATGGACAACTGGTCGGCGAAATCATTCCTGAGGTTTGGATGATGGATCACGCCACCCACCTGCGTGGTACCGTAAAGAGGGAACAAGTAGGCGAACTGACGATTCTGACACCAAATCTGCGACCGGCCTCGATCGCGGAGTGAAGATGACAAACCACTGATATACGGAACGGCGCGCATGACAGCTCTACAGGAATTTAGATGTGAAGTCTGTGGTCTTGTGACGACCAACCCCACCCACTGGTTCGTAATTCGATGTGGAAATTCCGAGCTTACTGTTTACCGCTGGAATTCTGAAACCGCCAGCGCAGCTGGAGCTCGGCATTACTGCGGTGAAGCTCATGCCGAGGTGTATATCAGTCGCTGGTTCGAATCAATCTGCGCGCCGCCGAAGCCAAGTTTCGTGTAGCGCTGCGCCGGCGATTAGAAGTTCCGCAACACCTGGGCCGTGTAGTCTAGTTCTTGACCTTTACTGATGTTCCGAAATTCCGGTCCTTTCCCAGCGACGGTCCAAATTAATCACCAACACTGCTGCTTTCGAGAATCGAAGTTGAAGATTCCGTGCGCAGGTGCTAGCAGAGCAGAACATGCTCCTCAAGCGCGCCACATTCATACGGAACCTGTACCGATCGGAATTTGGTCTGCTACAATTCAGGACAGAGCATGGACAGATGCTCGGCGTCGCGATATCCTGCGGACGGTTTTTGGCGGTTTTTATACTGCCCATATCACTGTTCCACTTCGTACCGAAACTCGGTTATATTCGGCGGAACGGATTCAAGCAGGCGAAACGGTTGACAGCAAGAATAGACGGTAAACATGCGGGTTTGGCCCTAACCGTATGAAAAGCGAGTGGGGACGTAGTTCAGTTGGTTAGAACGCTGCC
>JBAVUV010000079.1:0-6804 GCA_049696955.1 Candidatus Sulfotelmatobacter sp.
ACATTGCCAGGGAATATGGCCTCGACCTTTTACAATTTGACGGTGGGGTTGAGATTCGCAGCAAGCGAGCGAATAAGGGCTCGGTGGTGCGCACACTGCTGGCGGAAATGAGGCCGGCGATTCCTGCCGCCTATCTGGGCGACGACAGTACGGACGAAGAAGCGTTTGCGGCGATCAATGATATTGGAATCAATGATATTGGCTTGAGTATATTGGTGCGTCCAGTGTGGCGGCCGACTGCAGCCCAGTTATGGCTGCGGCCTCCGGTTGAGGTTCTGGAATTCTTGACGCGCTGGCTTGAGGTCTGCCTGCCTCAGGACGAACCGAGCGATGAAACCAGTTCGGCATTGAACGCGTAACGGCCGCCTGCCAGGCATTACGATTTGCGCAAGAAACTCCTGTTTCTGTGCTTTGCCCGGCTAAGCGAGGCGCAGTGCCGATTTAGGCGGAAGGCGGCCTTACGGTTGGTCACTGTATTAGTGAGGATATATCTTCGCCGACTGATCCGGTAGCGGAGGCGAGCACCGGATCTCGAATCGCCGACAGAAGGCCATCAATCGGTGGGAACAGTGGCTTCCGGGCTGGCTTCGATAGTGACTTCCACTTCTGCCCCCGGCTTCAGCCGAACCTTTTCGCCGTTTTCGTCGGTCAACGTGTTCTCAATGCGTACCTCACGATAGAGGTGATCGGCGCCATGGATTGCGATCTGGGCACGTTCGGGTTCCGTGGGAAAAACCGGCTTGATGATTTTTTCTACGGTGGCGGGCAAAGTGGTACTGGGTTTTTCGCTCATACGACTCCCTGGATTCTGATGTAGGACGGAAAAATCAACGACGGCGGAATCGCTGTGAAGGCATTATACCGTCGTCGAGATGCTACAGCAAAGACCGGAGACAGATTTCTCTCCGCTGAACGGGCTTCCCCGGGCGGACTAGATGGAAGTCCTTTGCGCGAAGCTAGGTTCGGCGAGGGGTTCGGCAGGGGAATTCGGCTCGGCGAGATGCCGGATTTGGGTTAGCGCATCTGAAAGCGCAGTAGACACTAGACCGGAGCAAGCCGGGCCAAGGCGCTGGCGGGCTCGATTGCTTTCAAAGCTCCACAGACCGATTACGACTGGCAAAGCTGAAACGCCACTTCGCAGCCGCCGGCAAAGCGTGCGGGCCTCACCCACTGCAAAAGGAGAAATAGAGGATATGCAAACGGCGGCGTACTCGCCTTGCGAAAGCTCCGCCCACGCAGCTTCGCTCAATTCGGCGTGGAACTGGCGGGCGGGGAACCCTGATTGTTGCAGCAATTGAACCAACATCATCGTCACCAGTTCGTCGGCGCCACTGTTGGCCGGAATGCAGGCGGTGTTGCTTTTTGACAGGGCTACCTTGGGCGGCACCGGTTGGCGATCCGCATTATCTTCTTCTCCTTCTGCCTCAGCGGTATCGCGGTCGTCGGCGTATTGATCTCCCAGATCCTCGATCAGCTCCCTGATATTTCGGAACATAAATCTTCTCGCGGTGTCATCGAGACCTTCGGTCTGGTGATCGTGTTCGGCCAGCTTGAGAGCGGGAAGAATGATGGATTCGTACAAACTCTCAAGCGAGTTTTCTTTGAGGTGAGCCTCGGCGATGGAGCGCGCCTCCTCCTGATCCATGGCGAGCAGGCGCTGGTAGAAGCACTGTTCTGGCAGAAGCACGGGTTCGTCGCCCAACAGCACTTCGAGAAAATTCAATTGCGGAACATGACGGCCTAATACGATCAGGCAGACGGTGAGCGGAGTCGAGAGGATCAGTCCAACTGGGCCCCATAGAGTGGCCCAGAAAACGGTCGCCACCAGGATGGCGAGAGATGAGATTCCGGTGTGGGAGCCATAAAGCAAGGGCTCGATGAAATTGGCAACGGTCAATTCCATGACCACGAAAACCAGGAATACGAGTCCGGCATGGTGCCAGCCGGGAAA
This sequence comes from Candidatus Sulfotelmatobacter sp., assembly GCA_049696955.1. Classification (GTDB taxonomy): domain Bacteria; phylum Acidobacteriota; class Terriglobia; order Terriglobales; family Acidobacteriaceae; genus Sulfotelmatobacter. The sequence goes on from JBAVUV010000079.1 coordinate 1,952, forward strand.
TTCAGCCAGGGCCAGGGCAACGGGAAGGGCCACGGCGATGAGCGAACCGACGTACGGAACAAAACGCAACACTCCTGCGAACACGCCCCACAGCAAAGCGTGCGGAATTCCGATGAAGTAGAGCATGAGGCCAAACACCGCCCCGTAGCTGGCGTTCACGGCAAACTGCAAAACCAGATAGCGGCTGAGGCGGCGACCGGCATCATCCAGAGCCTGGGTCATCAGGTTTAGCTGGCCGTGTCCGGCGAGCCGGATGGCGCGATTGCGCAGGTCTTCGCGTTTAGCCAGCATGAAGAGAGTGAAAATAATGACGATGGCCGCAGTCTCAAGCGGGCCGGCGAGCGGGCCTAAGAGCGCACGGAGATCCTGAACCAGATTTGACGGGGGCTGGGCGACCTGCACAGGAATGGGACGTGAGGGGCGAGACGTCTTTTGTTCTTTTTCCTGCGTGGCGGAAGCGATTTGTCCGGGAACGGCAGCGAGTTCCTTACTTAAATCCTGCACGGTGGCGGTCGCTTTACTGAAACTTCCGCTGTTTGAGGTATGCAGCAGTTTGATTTTCTCGTCCAGATTGGCCTTGTAATCGGGAAGCTGGACCATGATCTCGACCAATTGACGGGCAACTCCCCAAGTCATGCCTCCGACCAGAACGAACGAGAGAATCAGCACCGTTAAAACGGAAGGGACCCGTCCGATCCGGGCTTTTTCCAGCAAAGAGACGATTGGGGTAAGGAGGAAGCTAAGAACGAAGGCGAGAGCGAGCGGGATGAAAAGCTCGCGGCCGAAATATAAAGCGGCAATCGCCAATACGAAGGCGATAAGCACCAACGATTTAGAGCCTGAAGCCGCCTTGGAGATCGCCAAAGTATGACTCCAGTTCCATCGCGAGAATTCGTCCTAAGTACCGTGATCGACAGTACCGCGATCGACGTTGCGTTGACCGACGCGACTGGGAAAAATGGCTCAACAAACTAAGCAGCCACGACTTTTGCGCCGGCGCAACCCGAATGTCCGCAGCCGCAAGCACTCTCAGAACCCTTGCCGCTTTCGCAAGCCGGACTGCAGTACTGGCTGTTCGGGGCGGGAGGACAGCTACAGTTTTTATGAGCGCATTTCTCATCAGCACTGTTCATGACTCTACACTCCTTCTTTCCTTTGCAAGTTTAATTGCGAATGATCGAGTTTTTGCCGCACAAAGATCGAGATGTTAGTGGTGATTCCTGGCCACAGGGTTGCCGAGCGATCAGGCTAGGGACGCGGATCTTAGGGGTCCCTGACCTAATTGGCGGGTAGTACTTCTGAGTATTGAAAAACACGGTTTCCGCTTGGAGGGAATACAGGGTTTCTGGTATGGTCTTCAGAGTTTGGACCGGGCAAATCCTTAGAGCACCATCAAGCCACTTCTGAAGAGATTTGCTGTACAGAGCCTTGATGCGCACCGCTCGCGCACAGGCGGCAGTTCCTTACGGAAAGTCCAGAAAGACCGCAAGTCAATAAAAAATCTGGAGAAGTATCGCATGTCGAAGTCTTTGTTGCAGATTGTATGCCTGTTGGCCGTTTGCGCTTCACCGCTGTTTGCCGGTGTGACGGTCAGTTCCCCCGCTAACGGTTCGTCCTACGCCGGATCCGTTCCTTATGCAGCCTCCGCTACAAGTTCGTGCGACAAAGGCGTGGCTTCCATGGGAATCTATACGGCGCCGGGCGCTTTGACCTACGTAGTGAACGGCTCAAAGCTGAATACAAGCTTGGCACTGGGTTCTGGAACTTACGACACCGTGGTTGAAGCATGGGACTACTGCGGCGGAGCCTCAACGACGCCGGTCAAGGTGACAGTGGGTAGCGGAGGCGGAAGCGGAAAAACCTTCTCCAATATCCAGCGGGCCGGTGGATGGGGCAGATATGGGCAAGGGCCGCCAAACTTTGTCGACTGCTCGCCCTCCCCGTGCGACGGAATCTCTTTCTCGATGGCCCAGGGGGTTAAGTCGCCTTCCATGAGTGGAAATGATGCGGAATTCAACGTAGGCGGCAGCAAGGCTTATTCTGACGCGTTATTTAACAATCATTTGATCGGCCCTTCATCGTCGCAAGGGATGCCTGACTCGAACCATACGATGGTGCCCACGCTCCACGACTTCACTTATGACGTGTACTTCTTTGGCAGTAACCTTGGGCTTTCGCAGGCGCTGGAGTTCGACATGAACCAGTTCTTCGGCGGCATGGGATTCATCTGGGGTCATGAGTGCCGCATCGCCGGCGGGAACGAATGGGACGTATGGGATAACCAAGCGGCGCACTGGACTCCGACCGGCATACCTTGCAATCCTAATAATAATGCGTGGAACCATCTCACGATCAAGGTGCAACGGACTTCGAACAACGAGTTGTTGTATCAATCGATTACGCTCAACGGCGACACCCACAACCTGAACTGGACGTTTGGCCATGGCTCAGCACCCAGCAGCTGGTATGGCGTAACCATCAACTATCAGCAGGATGGAAATAACAAGCAAAGTTCCTACAACATCTACCTCGACGATCTGACGTTGTCTTACGAATAGAGGCGCATCGAGGGATTCGAGGTTGATTTGTTGTTGGGTTTGCCAGTAAAGCCCTGTAGATACCTAAGGATGCGGACCGCTAGCTGGTCCGCATTCGCATTTTGAGCTAAAGATAACGGTATTTTCGCCCCAACAGCCCGTGCTTTTGACTGGCTAACCTTTTTCTGTTCCTGATCTCAATCCGAAATTCCCCATCGGTAACACGTCGGTAACTTGGTTCCGGCGCAGGGCCGGTACACAATTATGGGTAAGCGCTGCAGTCCTGCGACCGCTCACGCAGGAATGCATTCCGCCGCGCCGCACGTGGCGTGAGAATTCTGGAACATTCAGTCCAGCAATGACGATGACTTTGCCGTGAAACCCTGAAAAGCTGCAAGTGTCACTTATGGATGAACGGAGGAGCGAACGCTTTGGGCGGTACGAGATCCTGGCCGAGCTGGGGCGGGGGGCCATGGGCGTGGTGTACAAGGCTCGCGATCCCAAGATCAATCGGGTGGTGGCTGTGAAAACCATTTCCCTGGCCGGGCAGCCGGCGGATGAGGAGCAGGAGTATCGGGAGCGCTTCTACCGCGAAGCCGAAGCCGCGGGCCGGCTTTCGCACCCCGGCATTGTTACCATTTTCGACGTGGGCGAGGAGCCCGAGACGCGCGCGCCCTACATCGTGATGGAATTTGTGGGAGGGCAGTCGCTGGACAAACTGCTCTCCGCGCAAGACCGGAAGTTGCCGCTCGACACTTCACTGCAATTGACCCACGACCTGGCGGAGGCGCTGGATTGCGCCCACGGCCAGGGAGTGGTTCATCGTGATTTAAAACCAGCCAATATTTTGCTTACGGAAGATGGACGAGCCAAGATTGCCGATTTCGGCGTGGCCAAACTTAACCTTGCCAATCACACCCTTGCGGGGCGAGCGTTGGGAACTCCTGCTTATATGTCGCCCGAACAATTAAATGGGGACGCGGTGGATGGCCGATCCGACTTGTTCTCTCTGGGCGTCGTCCTTTACACGATTCTGACTGGCTACCGGCCATTCCAGGGAAACAGCGCGCTCACTGTTTCGTACAAGGTGGTGAATCGAGATCCGATTCCTGCGACGGTTCTTGAAACCGAGTTGCCGCAGGGACTCGATTACATCATTGCTCGCGCTATGGCGAAGGATCCGGCGCAGCGCTACCAGCGCGGAATGGAAATGGCGTTGGATATTCAGGATTTGCGCGAAGGGCGCGAGCTGTGGAGTAAGGCAAAACAGCCCGGAGTGGCTGCAGGTCTCGTGCCTGCGCTGGCCCCCGAGAAAGATAAGCTGTCAGCTACCGGAAGGGTCGCCGCCGGGGGAAAAGCTCGCTTTTCCAAACGTGTCCAATCCCCGCAAAAGAGCCTGGCGGACAAACTGCTGAATAAGATGGGGAGGACGTCGATTGTCGGCGCTGTGTTTTTAGCGGGACTGCTACTTTTCGGCCTTCGCCTCGATCGCGTGCTTTGGCCTAAGATCCCAGCCCGAAGGCTATCGGAGAAGAGTGTCGAAGCACCCTCCGTCCTGACGGGTCAGGTTGCAACCCGAAATCCTGCCCCCGTGTCGGCTGCGCCTGGCAGCAGCGAAACGTCTCCACCTACTGTAGTGGAGGATAAAGCTACAAAACAACCCACCGTTACTCAGCCCGAGGCAGTAAACAAAAAGATAAAGATAAGGAAATCCGCGTCCGCGACTGTCACCCATCCTTCGGCCACCGTAAAGCCTGCCAGCACGAGCGCGGCTGGACTGTCTGTGGCGCCGATTCCAGCTTCAGCCACTCTGGATATTGAAGTGGACCACAAATTCGCCGAGGCCAAGCTCTCGATATGGATAGACGACCGGTTGAGCTATACGCGCACTCTGGAAGGAACTGACAAGAAACACTTGGTGCTGTTCCATCACGTTCAAGGCCACGAAATTCACGCCATGCCGATCCCGGCTGGAAACCACCGTCTTCGTGTGCAGGTCACTTCGGGTGACAACTCTTCTGATCAGTCGGTGACCGGAGACTTCTCCAGTGGAAGTGAGAAACTGCTACAAGTTTCTGTCGACAAGCATGGTGTGATGAATTTGAACCTGGAATGAATCCCGCTGATTCCAGCTCCTGAAATCTCTGTAAAAATCCCTGCGACGGATGCGTCGGAAAGCGCGTCGCGTTAACCGCTTTTTTCGCTCACAACAAGGCGGCAATCCGGGTAAGGTCCCGCACGAACTCCTGCATTTGCGTTTGCCGGGCAACGGCGTCAGGAGCGCGAAGTATGGATGATGGATGCACCGTCTCGAGA
>JBAVUV010000080.1:0-1566 GCA_049696955.1 Candidatus Sulfotelmatobacter sp.
ACTCGGTGGTATGTAAGGGCTGCGTGCGACGGCGCGAGGAGATACGGGCGTGGCTCATAAAGCAAGTGCAGATCCGCGCCGCGAAACGGTCTACGAGTGGGAAGACAGTTGGTACGACTGGGGCGCGAATACTTGCACCCTTACGGAGTGTCGTGCCCTTGTCAGAACGGCTTGCGCGAAATTTAAGCTCCCGCCGCCAGCGGTACGACAACACAACAAAGCCTCGCTGAGCTACTGCGTCCCGTCGCACATGCTGATTAGCCTGCAGGGCGTCGGCAGCAGGCCGGGGCGCGGCGGCAAGAACCCGGCGACTGCGCTGCACGAGGCTGCGCACTACATCGCGTGGAAGCGCCACGGCGAGCGCATTCAGGATCACGGGCCAACCTTCCTCGGCATCTACATGTGGCTGCTCGAGGAAGCCAAGATCGCGCCGAGCGTGGCGCTGCACGCGAGCGCGCGGAGTCACGGGCTGCGATGGCGCTCAATCGACAACTGATTTCGGCGCTCTACGGCAAGTATGAGGGAAAGCCGATACTCGTAATTGGCGGCGGCCCGAGTGCCGCAGCCGATCTTGAGCGAATTCCGGTAGACTACCCGGCATGCGTGATCTCGGCCAACGGTCACGGCTACAAACAGAATCGGTTCAGAACCGACTACATCGTCAACGTAGACTATACCTACAACGTCGGCCGCATCTTGATGGAGAGATACCTTGCGCAATTCTCGTGCCCAAAAATCAACCGGTGGTCCTGGGCTGACTACCGGCTGCCCGAGTGGAAGTTTGCGGGGGATTCGGGTTTCACTGCGGTCGTCACCGCTAACATGCTCGGAGGCTGGCCGGTACTGGTTACGGGGCTTGACCGCTTTTCACCTGGCCGGAAGTACTTTTGGGAAACCGCAGACCCCGCAAAGCCCTACAAAGGAACCTCCTGGCGACCACCTCACCTCCAGAACCAACTCGACGGACTCAAGAAAGCGCTCCCAGGAGCCTGTGTGCGGCCGTTGTCAGGGCCCCTTACTTCAGTGTTTCCTGCGTGGGGCGGTGTTGAGTCCGAACTACCGCCCTATACACCGGCCGAAGCTCGTAGACCTGCAGCGACGGGTTTCCGTGTTCAAGCGCAGCGCAAATGTTACCTCCACCCGGCGGACCCGATACAGCCGGGGGTTATAATGCCGATGACGCCGGGCGAGGCGGAGCGGCTGCTATTCACAAGCGCAGTGAAGAAGCTGTGATTTACGTCTGCTGCCTGCTCACGCGCGACTGGCCGAACAACGTGGCCGATCACCCTGGCATCGGCACCTGCGTTGACCGTACTCGCAAACCCATATCCGGGCTCGGCGAGCGCTACGTTCATGTCATGCAGGGCATGATCGCGAAGTATGCTCCTGAAGCCATATTCCGATGCTTCGCGGATCGCGACATTCCCGGCGTCCCTGTCACGCGCATTGAGCGGAGCGAAGGATACTCCACGGAGAAGATCCAGCTCTTTGCGCCATACACTTTCCCAATAGGTTCGCGCGTGCTCTACGTGGATCTCGACACCGCCATCGTGGGCGATCTCGCGC
>JBAVUV010000081.1:0-3617 GCA_049696955.1 Candidatus Sulfotelmatobacter sp.
ATATAGATTAAATCATCGCTGGTCAAACGAATCACCCCAAGCAGGAGTGTTTACGTAACCAAGCATTAGCTGCCAGTGGAATGGTCGAGGGCAAGAAAGAATGGATGAATTTACTTCCCTACCTCAAACGTACTCCGCACGGTCAGGCCGAGCTCAATGATTCGGTCCCGCCGGGCACGGTAATTCCGGTTTACCTGTTTCCCAACCTCAAAGGGCAATCCCGAATCCAGGTGATCGACGTTCTCCCGCCGGGCGAAGCAAGCAGAAGAACGGAGGCGTGGGTGCTGCGGCGCGCGCCCGTGGCCCTCGCGGTCCTGGGTACTCTGATTCTCCTCTTGGTGCGAATCCGCCGATTCTGCGCATCGCCCGCGACCAGGCTATGACCGGCTAAAACCGGCAGGCTTAGGTCTGCCGATAATACGCAAACTCCCCCGTCCCGACCTTGCTTACATTCTTCTCGGCGAATTCGCGGACGCGGTCGAGCGAATCCTGAAGCTCCTGCTGGTAGCGTTCAAGGCCTTCCTCGCTTGCGTCAGCAGGGACCGGGATCAGTTTGCCGAAGCGCAATAACACCCGGGAGAACGGCTTCGGAATGATGAGACGGTCCCACGTGTTCAAGACCCATGCCCGGTCGACGGCCATGTGAAACATCGTCATCGGCACGCCGGAAGCACGCGCCAGTGCCACTGGTCCGGGCTTGACCTTATAGCGAGGCCCACGCGGACCATCCAGGGTAAAAGCTACGGTCCAACCCTCGTCGAGAGCGCGGCGCAGCCCCAGCAGTGCCCGCACGGCGTTGCGGCTGCTGGATCCTTTTACCGGAACGAATCCTAATTTACGCACGATTCGGCCCATGTATTCGCCATCATAGCTGTTGCTGCTCATCACGCGGATACCCATATCGCGGAACACATACGCCGCCGGAATCTGGCAGGCGTGCCAGAAGGAAGCCACAGTTGGGCGCTGGTCGAGGGTCAGCTGCGCGCCTTCCTCGGCGGAAAAGCAAACCCGAAGCGTGGGCCCAATCAGGCGGATCAGAGAGTGGCCCGCGAAGATGATGCAGCGCAGCACGATACGCTGGCGCAGCGTGAAGCGCCGGGAGATTGGGCCTTCAGTGGCGAAGAAATCCGGAGTTGCAACGCTCGTCACAAAGTTATTGTAATGGGAGGGGTGGGTCAGCCGTACGTTGCACTTCAGAATACGGCACTTCAGAATACTGCACTTCAAGAATACGGTTGGTCCCTAGTTCTCCAGGTAGGCGTCAATCCACTCTTTTACTTTGTGGCGGCGGTCGTCGGCAGCATCGAAGCGCACACCGAATGTCTTCGTCTTACGCCAGCTCACAACTCCGCGGACGCAGACACGTGGCAGCGTGAGCAGCGAAAAAGATATCTCGATATTGGTTCCGGAAGGCATATCCTCCGAGCTCTTTAACGACATGCCGCCGGAGCTGAGATCGACGCTCGAGGCGCTGAGCCGGTGACCATCCTGGCTGACCACCGTAACCTCGGTCATGATCGGAACCCGCGCGTAGCGCCGGAATTCATGTAGCACCAGCATGTGCGTGGCGCGCACCAGTTTGAGCGCCGCAGGCCGCTCCAGGGGTTCCTGAAACATGGCGTTAATGCCATATTTGGAATAGCGCATTGCTTCTTGGGCATTACCGCCCAGCCCGTAAAGAACGATGCGGCTGTTGGAGGGCGAAGTGCGCGCCGCCTCCATAACCTTGTCGGCTCCGGGCGCAAGATTCAACACGCAAGCTTCGAATTTTTCCTGTCGCAAACGCTCGGCTGCGCTCGATGACACCAGCACCGACTCAATCCCGAATTGCCGAAAACATTCGCTCAGCAAGAACCTGGACGACTCTTTGAGGTCGACGAGAGCAGCGCGGGCCGTAGCCTTTTTGACGGGAGTGGGTGCAAATGCAGTACCGAACGCTTTTTCCATGGATAAGGGCCGATTTCCAGTACGAAAGTTTTATTGTGGCCCAGCTCAGACGAGATGGAAAGACCCTAAGGGCCTAGGAGTGAAGTACAAAAGTGCCATTACCGTAAGTGGACTGCTGGGTCTGGCGGACCGCTAAAGTCTTACTCCGACCATCTCCGAAAGAGGAGCGCCCCGTTGGTCCCGCCGAAGCCGAAAGAATTCGACATGGCGTATTCGAGCTTGGCTTTCCGCGCGTGGTTGGGAACGAAATCCATGGCGTCGGTTTCCGGATCCTGATTGAAGAGGTTGATGGTAGGAGGCAGAATCTGGTCGCGCAGCGCCAGCACGGTGATGCCCGCTTCCAGGCCGCCCGCGCCGCCGAGCAGGTGCCCGGTCATCGATTTCGTTGAGCTGACCGGAATCTTACGCGTACCAAAAAAATTACGGATCGCATGCGCCTCCAGCGTGTCGCCAATCGGAGTTGAAGTTCCATGCGCGTTTACGTAGTCGACCTTCTCGGCGCCGATGCCGGCATCGCGCACTGCGTTTCGCATCACGCGGAACCCGCCTTCATGCTCCGGAGCGGGCTGCGTCATATGGTAGGCATCGCCGGACATGCCATAGCCGGCCACCTCGGCAAGAATCGTTGCGCCGCGATTCTTCGCGTGTTCCAGCTCTTCGAGCACCAGAATGCCCGCGCCCTCGCCCATCACAAAGCCATCGCGATCCCGATCCCACGGACGGCTGGCCTTCTCCGGATCGTCATTGCGCGTGGAAAGCGCACGCATGGCGGCAAATCCGCCCACGCCCATCGGTGTAATCGCCGCCTCGGAGCCGCCCGCAATCATTACGTCGGCATCATTATGCTGGATGATGCGGAAAGAATCGCCCACCGAGTGCGCGCTGGTGGTGCAGGCAGTCGCCGTAGCTTCATTCGGACCCTTCGCCCCGAAGCGCATCGACACGTGACCAGCCGCCAGGTTGACGATTGCAGCCGGAATAAAAAAAGGAGAAATCTTGCGCGGTCCGCCTTCGATCAGCGCGCTGTGTTCGCGCTCGATAATGTCGAAACCGCCAATGCCGGACCCAATGTGCACACCCACCCGCTCGTCGTTTTCCGGGGTGATTTTCAGCCTCGACATTTTGAACGCTTCATCCGCCGCTGCCAGCGCCAAATGAATGAATCGTCCCATCTTCTTGACTTCTTTTTTTTCCACGAAATTGAGTGGATCGAAGTTCTTGACCTCGGCGGCGATCTGGCAGGCGAAATTACTCGAGTCAAACTGAGTGATGCGTGTCACGCCGCTTTTGCCGGCGAGCAAGGCCTGCCACACTTCTCCGGTGGTGTTCCCCACGCCGCAGATCAGGCCGATGCCGGTAACTACGACCCTTCGTCCCAAACTACTTGCCACCTTTCGAATGCTTGGAGATGTAATCGATGGCGTCCTGCACGGTGCGAATCTTCTCCGCATCTTCGTCGGGAATTTCGATGTCGAAGCCTTCTTCGAAAGCCATCACCAGTTCCACCGTATCCAGTGAATCCGCGCCCAAATCGTCCACGAACGATGCGCTGGAAGTGACTTCGCCCTCATCCACGCCCAACTGCTCAACGATAATTTGTTTTACTTTCTCGTCAACGGCTGCCATGTTTCTCCTCGCTTAACGTTTAATTAGATTTGAAATTCGATGTC
>JBAVUV010000082.1:0-12680 GCA_049696955.1 Candidatus Sulfotelmatobacter sp.
CAGCGCAGCTATCGCAAGCTCATCATGGTAACAACGCTGGCACCCTGCTGGTATTGCAGCGGGCTGGTGCGGCAGTTTGGCTTCGGGACAGTGATCGTGGGCGAGAGTCGCAACTTTCAGGGTGGGATGGAGTGGCTGCGCTCGCTCGGCGTGAAGGTTATCGACCTCGATTCAGAGGAATGCGCATCGATGTTGAGCGGCTATATTCGACTGAATCCCGAGATCTGGAACGAAGACATCGGGCAAGAGTAATGTTTGGCTCTCCTCTCGCCCTGTCGCGGATAGTATGAACTAGAACTGCACCTGCAGAGTCATCTGGATTTGCCGCGGCTGTCCGATTGTCTTATTTGTCACTCCCAAACCGGCGGGACAGTTGTAGAAGCCGGCGTTGCTATTGCCGCAACTGGTTGGCAATGGAGGCGTCCCCGCAACTGGAAACTGGTTGTAAAACTGGTTCTGCGAAACATCGTCGATGGGAATGTCGAAGCTGGCCGTGTTTGTGACATTGAAGATGTCAAGGCTGTACTTCAACGAAACAGTTTCCGTCAGCGGCGTGAGCTTCACAAAAGAAATGTCCGCGGCCTTCTGCCAGGATTGGCGAAAGATGTTGCGTTGCCCATTGGTGAAGTTGGTTTCGTAAGTATCGCCGGCGGGAATTGCTCCACCTAGATCGCCGGGGCTTAGCAATGGAAGAGTGAAGCAGCTCGACTTCAGCGCGGGAGTGCCAAAGGCGCCGGAAGCGCCGGTGAGAGCGTTCTTCGGCGTGCAACCCGGTGCGAGCGGGACAATGGGATTCGTGATGCCATCATAAACGCTATAGAAGATGCTGCCCACTGCTCCGGTGTAGTCGATGATGCTATACGGCTGGCCACTCTGCAGCACGGTAGCGCCGTTAATCGACCAACCATCTACTATTTTGCCCTTAAGCGTGGAAGCGGAAAAGAATTTTGGTACCTGGTAGACGTAGCTGAAATTGAAAACGTGAGTGCGGTCGAAATCGGAAGATCCGTAAGCCGAGCGCAGGTTCAGCGGATTGTTTCCGTTGAAGAACAGGCCCATTCCGCTTTGTTCATCGAGCGAGTGCGAATAAGTATAAGAGAAGCCGACTTGCAGGCCGTGGCTCATACGTTTTTCGACGTGCGTCTGCAATGCGTTGTAGGCGGAAACCCCGGCTGCCTTGTAGGTCTCCGACTCCGCCGAATAACCGATATAGGGGACGCGGAGATCTACGTTGCCACCTTCGTAGTTGGCGAGAAACGGCTGGCCGTTGGGCAAATTGATGGGGTCGAAGTTTGAATCGACAACCGTGTAGCCATAAGTGTATTCCTGCGGGTAGGGAGAACCGGGATGGATGATGTTGCTCGGCGATGCAATTCCAGGCTGGTTGAAGGGAATCGGAATTACTCCGTGACGTCCGAGATTGCCGACGTATCCGATTTCAACGGCCAGATCGTTCCGCGGCTGCCACTGCACGTCGAGGGTGTCATTGATCGTGTAGGGCAGTTTATTGGCTCGGTTATACGTGGCAAAAGAAAATAGTTGTGAGCCGTTCACAATCGCTGCTTCATTGGGCAAGTACTGCGTGATATCGGCGGGATTGCCGCTGGGAGGCGGACCGAGTGTCGCGCCCCACGGGTTAGAAAGCGAATAAGCCGGAGACGGACATGTGGGAATGAATCCCTCGTAATAGCTTTCTGAGCTAGGGCTGCATGCCTGAGCATTCACGTAAGGCGGAGTCTGATTCACACCGAATGGTCCGCCGTTGATTACGCCTTCGGCGAAACCGGGCGAGAGATAGGAATATAGTTCGCCGCGATCGTAATAGAGTCCTGTCCCGGCGCGGACCACGACTTTGTCGTTGAATCTTTTGGGACTCCACGCCACACCGAGGCGCGGCGCCAATCCCCACTGGCGTCCCGTCAGCGTTGTGTTGCTGACACCTTTCGTTGGAAACAGGTTGTTGTTGCCGGCAATGATGAAACCGTTCGACGCAATGGTATCGGTGGCCGCATCGTAGGAATACCGCGAAGGATCGAAATTAAAGATGCGCCCATATTTCTCGGTGAGACCGCCATCCCAATCGAAACGCAGCCCCGCAGTCAGACTGAGATTCGACCGGAACTGAAACTTGTCCTGCAAGTAAGCTCCGGATTGTCCAGCGCGGTAATAACGGTTGGCATTGCCCTGAAGAAATTTTGTGGTGGTGAAATCGTCGTTGGTGGTGACGAAGCCCTGGATGAACTGAGAGAAATCCGCGGTCGAAATAATGCCCTGGTTCGTGCGCAGATCGCGAGTGTTGAGCTGCGTATAGGCATAGCTGCCGCCAAAGGTGAACGTATGTTTACCGTGAGTCCAGATGGCATTTGCTGATGGCATGATGCGGTTCTGGAAAACGCCAGTGAAGGCTCCCTGTGAAGCCGCGCCTTGTCCGATGGTTAGAAACTGCAGATTGCTGATGCCGCCTATGTTGGCGGCGCTATCCAGGCCCAAGGGGTCCACGATGCTGATGCCGGGGAAAAAAGTTGAGCCAAATGTATTGATTGCCGGAGTTCCAGTTTGAGCGGCGAAGGACTGAGGAGAAAAAGGCTGCGCGATTGTGCTGTAGACCTTCTCGCGAAGAATGCCTAAAACTTCCGTGATGCTCAGGTTTGACCGAAGTGTCTGCGTATTGGTGAGCGAAGCAACCTGGCTACCAGCATCGAGATGTTGAGAAAATCCCGCAACGTTCGAGTAAGCGTAGGGCGCGATGCTGGGGTCATGCTGGTAGTAGTACTTTGCCGAAACAGTGTCCCTCGTACTCTTGTTCCAATCAAGATCGACAACGGCCTGATCGGACGTGAAGTAAGCCGTACCGGGACTGATCGCATTTTCTGGAAAGATTGGGGTTGCGACCTGGCCGTCCCACGAGGGAATCAGGTATTGCCCATTCGGTAGTTTGTATTGAAAAAGAGCAACCGCGATGGGATTGAGGTCGCCGTTCCCCGTGAGACTCGTGCCCCAGTAAGTATTTGAGATTGTCGCCAGGGCGGCGGGCGAGCGGTCATCGCTCAATCCGTAGGGAACCAGCATGCGCGAGAGGCCGATCTCCTGGTCGGAATCGTGCAGGTGCTGGTAGCTGACAAAACCGAACAACTTGTCTTTGATAAGCGCGCCGCCTAGCGTTCCTCCGGCGATGTAGCGATGTAGCTGCGGAACTTTGTCGTCGGCGGGAATATTGGGATCCTGTTTATAGAAAAACGGCGCGGCATTCAGCCAGTCCGTGCCGCGATGAACATACCCGCTGCCGTGAATCGTATTCGTGCCGGACGCCGTGCTCATGTCGATGTGGGCGCCGCTATTGGCACCTTGCTGCGCGTCGTACATGGAAGTGTTCACGCGAAGTTCGGTGACAGTTTCGGGAGCCGGTGTAGGCAATGCCTGGCCGATGGCGAGATAGACCGATGCAGTGCTCTGAATCGGCGCGGCACTTGTACTGGCCGCATTCGCAACGCCCGTATTGTTGACGATGCGAGCCGAAGCTACCTGACTGGTGCTTTTTCCATTGAACAGATTGCTGGCATCGACGCCGTTTAATAGAAAACTGTTACTGGTATCGCGTTGTCCATTGGCCCAGATGGGCTGATTTCCCAGGCCGCTATTGGCTCCCGTGCCGCCCGGGAGTTCTGCGTTCACTCCGGGAGAAAGAATCGCGAGTCCGGTAAAACTGCCGGTGGGCAGCGGCACGGCATCGATCTGGTTCCTGTCGAGAATGTAGCCGTTGGTCGTGTCTACGGAATTTATCAGCGGGATTGCCTGGACTTCGACAATTGTGCCGACTTGTCCGATGGGCAGCACGGCATTGATTGTCGCCGTACGATCTGCCTGAACCGTGACGGACGGGACTCTCTGCGTCTCGAACCCGTCGTGGGTGAAGGTGAGCGTGTAGGTGCCGATGGGCAGGCTCACGAAATCGTAACTGCCATTCGCGTCGGTCTTCTGGCTGCGTGTGAGTTTTGTCTGATCGCCAACGATCGTCACCGTCGTTTCTGGCAAGACACCTCCAGTCTTGTCAGTGACCGTACCCGTAATGCCGCCGAGAGTCTGCTGCGCCTGTGCATACGGCGCAGGGCAAAACGAGATCCAAAAAGATGCCGCGGCAAGAAGAACGAGGAGTCCAATTCTGTTTGTCATGAATGACCTCGTGGCTCTATAAGCGAGAGTATGCGGGACAGCCCGCTGGCAATCGAAATATTGCAATTGATCAGACGAAGTTCTCGGCACAGAGCGGTTCATTTTGCACGCCCGCAAAATGTCGGGATGACTTTACACGAGTGCCGAGGGGAACGAAAGCGTTCCTGCAACGAAAATTCCTTTGCCGCAGATCGGATATTTTTATGGCGAGGAAGATTGTGGAGAGACCGTGTGGCTACAGAGGCTCGACTTCGCCTTCGGCTACGGACGTGGCTTTACGGCGGCCACGAATCAGGAACCAAAGGAGTCCTGCGGTTAAGTAGGCGAGGTACACGTAGGGCAGCTTGCCATATGGGCCTTTCGGAACGGGGTAAAAATTTCCCACGAGCGCGAGCAGCATAGCCGCACCGGCAAGCCAGGGAACGATCTGTGCTCCGCTGTGAAAAGCGTCGTGGCTGCGCAGGTAGCGTGGCAACGCGATGCAAACCAACGCGTAGGCCACGATAAATCCGTAGGTCGCGAGCGATCCCAGCCAGCCGTAGACATCCAGACCACTGGCGCCGCGAGCCGCCAGCACGGCCACAGGCAAGAATGCGGCAATACCCGTGATGACTACGGCACGGCTTGGCGTTTGATTCCGAACATGAGCACTGCCGAGAGAGCTGTGGGCGAGTCCATTGTGGGCCATGAGCATGAGCACTCGCGCGGCGGCGGTGATGCATGCGAGAGTTCCAGCAAACAAGCTGACGAGTGCGCCGATATCGATGAGCAATCCGAGCACAGGAACTCCCCCAACGCGAGCGAGCAGATACATTGGCGCTTGGCTGGCACCGAGATCCTGACCGGCAGTGTGAAAACCCAGCACTTCCGCGTAGGCGCAGATAGTGAAAAAAGCTCCGGCGAGAACGGCGCTCAGGATCACAGCGCTGGGAATCGTCTTCAGCGGGTTGCGCGCCTCGGAGCCGAGAGTAGTGGCGCTCTCGAAACCAACAAAACTGAATAGCGCAAGCACTAATCCAAGACGAAGTCCGCTTCCTGTCATGCCGTGAAGATGAAGTTGTTCCGGATCAAGATGCCAGCCGTGTCGTACCAGCAGAAGGATTACGACAATCACAATCACGGTGACGGACGCAGCCTCGATCCACAGCATAAGGCGTGCGGAAATCTTCACGTCGCGATACGCAATCCAGATCGAGATACCAGTCACGAGCGTGGCCAGCAACACTGCGGAATACACATGACCGGTGGCATCCCGCAGCAGCAAGTTTGCGTAGTGATAAAAGCCACCGATCACGCTCGATCCGGTGGCGACATATGCGAGTAAAAGGCTCCACGCAACCGTGGCACTCAGCCAGGGAGGCAGAGTCATTGAGGCGTAGGTATAAAGCGATCCGGGCGAAGCTGAAAGACGAGCGTAGCGTGCGATGCATAATGCCACGAGGAACACGGCTGATGTCGCCAGCGCGTAGGCGAGCCAGGTGCCGTTGCCGGCGAGCGCACACACCAGCGGGATGGTGGCAGCCGGAGTGGTGGTCGGAGCCATGGTGGAGACTGACTGCGCGAGGGTTTCCATCGGAGATAGAATCCCGCGACGCAGACCATAATCTGCGTTCTCAATACGCTGATTTGCCGTCTGCTCCATGTTGTGCCGATTGTTTCTGGTTCCATCTCTACTGCTTCGAACTTGCTGAATGATGCGCAAATGAGACTGGCGTCGGATTGTACAACAGCATCTGCATAGGCGACGAAGAATGGAGACGAAGCTGAGCGGTAATATAGTAGTTTGCAGCCATAGAGTTGATTGATCGCCACCGTGGCGGCTGTGAGAGGAATGCATTCCATGAAGCTTGATAAGCAATTATTGCAGCGTCTGCCAAAAGTTCTTTTGCATGAGCATTTGGACGGCGTGCTGCGACCGCAAACGGTGATCGAATTGGCCCGGGACGCCGGATACAAAGACCTACCTACGGATGATCCTAACGCGCTGGCGCAATGGTTCTTTCGTGGCGCGAACCAGGGCAGCCTGGCGAAATATCTGGAAGGCTTTGCGCATACGATTGCCGTAATGCAGACGGAAGAGGCGCTGCAACGCGTAGCGTACGAACAAGCGGAAGATCTAAGCCGGGACGGGCTTATCTATTTTGAAACGCGCTTTGCGCCAATTTTTCACACCCAGAAAGGGTTGACTCATCAACAGATTGTGTCGGCTGTTTTGAAAGGATTGGAACGGGGACGAAAAGACTTCGGGGTTTCCTCTGGCTTGATTATTTGCGCGATGCGCAATATGAATACTTCTCTCGAAATGGCGGAACTTGCAGTCGATTTTCGCGCTCGCGGAGTGGTCGGCTTCGATCTGGCTGGAGAAGAAGGTGGGTATCCTCCGAAAAAACACGTGGATGCTTTTCATTACATTCAGCGCGAGAACTTCAACATTACGATTCACGCCGGAGAAGGTTATGGGAAAGAATCGATTTGGCAGGCGATTCAATATTGCGGAGCTCACCGCATCGGGCACGGAACACGCCTGATCGAAGACATTGCGGTTGCGGACGGCAAAGCGGTGAAGTTGGGCGATCTCGCGCAGTACGTTCTCGACAAGCGCATTCCGCTGGAAATTTGCCTGCTTAGCAATGTTCATACCGGCGCCACGCCAAGTGTGGCCGAGCATCCGTTCAAAATTCTTTATCAGGAAAAATTCCGGGTTACGCTAAACACCGACAACCGGTTAATGAGCAACACAACGATGACCAAGGAGTTTGAAGCCGCCGCTGAGACTTTCGGCCTGACCCTGGCCGATTTTGAGAAGATCACAATCAACGCGATGAAAAGCGCTTTTCTGCCATACAAAGAGCGCATCGATTTCATTTATTCCGCGATTAAACCTGGATATGCGAAGATTCGCCAATCGCTTGAGACGAAGTGATTCCAAATGTGTGCTGGAAACTCTAAGTGGAGAGAGCTGCCAAAGTTTCGGCGAGGACGAGCGTTCCTCGGGCGATGTCATCGGGATCCGCGTATTCGTCGGGACGGTGACTATAGCCGTTGCGACAAGGAATGAACAGCATCCCAACCGGAGCAATGCGGGAGACGAACAGCGAGTCGTGATAAGCGCGACTGACCATGGGAAGAAATCTGATTCCGCGCTCACGACAGGCTTTTGAGAGAGCTTCGATGATCGCGGGAGCACAGTCCGCCGGCGCGTCGGCATTCACTAATTCACTTTGAATCGAAACTTTTCGCTTGGCTGAAACTGAGGAGCACGCGGCATCCAGCACCCGCATCACCGCGTCACGCCGCTGCAGACCCGTGTCGCGGATATCAACGCTCAGGCGAACGCGCGCGGGAATACTGTTGACGGCGCCGGGGAATACTTCGCAAATTCCTACGGTTGCAACCGTGTCAATCGCTCCGCTGCTGCGCGCGGCGCTCTCGACCGCAAGAATGATCTCGGCTGCGGCGCAGAGGGCATCCCGCCGGTCCGGCATCAGAACGCCGCCCGCGTGTCCTCCCGAACCTTCGATCACAATGCGAAGACTCGCCGGCGCGGCGATTTTTGTGACAACGCCGAGAGGAATTTGCTCGCGCTCCAACCGTGGTCCCTGTTCAATGTGCAATTCGACGAACGCCTTATAGTAGCCGTTCGGCAACATCACTTCTTCGAGTTCGCCTGTAAAACCGGCCCGATGACGAACTTCGTCGAGCGTGCCTCCGTCGGTATCTGTCAGTTTCTTCGCACTGTCTAGCGAAAGAGTGCCGGACAACAATCTGCTTCCAATACATCCGATTCCAAAGCGTGTCGGCTCTTCGGAAGTAAAAACAAGCAGCTCAATCGAATGCCGGGGACGAAATCCACTTTGTCGCAATGCCCGTATTGCTTCCAGGCCTCCCAATACTCCGACAACGCCGTCATATTTTCCAGCGTTTGGAATGGCGTCGATATGCGAACCAGTGCCGACAGCGGACGCCTCCGGCTCAGAACCGTTCCAGCGAGCAAAAGTATTTCCGATCGCATCCTCTCGCACTGCGAGCCCGGCCTCTTCACAACGCGCCTTCATCCAGGAACGAGCTTTGAGATCCGCAGGCGTGAAGACGATTCGCGTTACCGCAGGAGCTTCAGCATCGGAGAACGAGGCGACCGTGTCGATTTCAGAAAGCAAGCGACCTCGATCGATAACAATATTCATCGCGGTCTGCTGGCCAGCGGATGCCGGTTCCAGTCTTTATAGATGAGATATTTCGCCGGCGCTTTGCCGATTGCACCGAACCACTGCGGGCACCACGGCGCCATCCAGATGAAATCTCCGGCGGTCACGGGATACCAGGAGTCTCCGAGACGGTAGATGCCGCCGCCTTCGAGCATGATGAGTCCGTGTTCCATGACGTGCATTTCGACCATGCTGAGCGCAGCACCGGGCTGGTACACCATTGTGTTCACCGCGAAGTCGAAATTCATTTCGTCAGGGAGCAGACATTTGACCTGCAAGCCGGGATCGTCATCCAGCGGATGCGAAGACACCTTGTCTTCGTTCGAAACGATCAGATGCGGCGGCTTATCGGAATCGATGGCCTGATAGGATTTCTCGATCACGGTAACACGGCTCGCCGTTGCAGCCGTGACGCGATGATTTACTCCTTCGGGTAGATAGGCGTAGCCTCGCGCGCCAAGCCTTTCCGATTTGCCGTTCACCTCCAGGTTCAGGCCGCCATCAATCACGAAAATGAAGCGCTGTGCATGCGTGCTCCCGAGTTCTCCTTTTGCTTCGAACTCGGCGGTGTACTGTGTGAACCTGGCGCCCAACGCCGGACCTACGTGAACGATCGCGGAGCAGGCTTTCATTCCGGGCAGAGTCGTGCGCACAAAAGTATCCGGAGTCAGGAGCAGATGATTGGTTTGCTGCGAGCTTCTTGTGCGGCCAAGATTATGCACGGTTCGTCCTTTTATGGAGTTCAGACGAGGAAGCGAGCTGATCGAGCAGATGTAAACCGCACTCGATCGCCCTTTCGACATCCTCGACCGCGACCGACTCGGCGGGGTCGTGGCTGATACCGCCGGGCGTCCGGAGAAAAATCATCGCCGATGGAACTTTCTCCGCCATGATCATGGCATCATGACCTGCGCCGCTTACCATGCGATGCGGATTGCATCCGGTCTTGATGATTGCCTGTTCTATCTCCGCAGTAAGAAAAGTATCCATAACGACTGCGGACTGGCTTGAGAGAACTCGCTCACGCACGGTTAACCCACGGCGCGCAGCGATTTCGTGAGCCCGACGAATGAGGTCGTCGACGGCGCGGGCGCGAACATTATCCGTGCGGTGGCGAACGTCGAGGGTAAGCCGTGCCTCCGCTGCAATCACGTTCGCCGCTCCGGGCAGGGCTTCGATCCTTCCGACGGTCGCAACCAGGGCGGGAACTTCCTGGGCTACGCGTTCGACAGTGCCGATCCACTCCGCCGCACCAGCAAACGCATCGCGGCGAAGATGCATGGGTGTTGGGCCGGCATGGTTGGCGCGACCGACAAATGTGAATTCCAAGCGGCTCTGTCCGGCAATGGCCTCGACCGCAGCGAGCGGCTGATTTAAGCTTTCCAGGACCGGTCCCTGTTCAATATGAAATTCCAGGTAGCCCAGGGCATCGTTTTTTAATTTCGCCTGTGGAATGTTTTCTGGATTCAATCCGAAGTTTTCGATCGCCTGCCGCACCGTGATCCCTTGCGCATCGTGAATGTTCAAAAGTTGATCGTCCAGCCTCCCGACCAGCGCCCGGCTGCCGATGAATGGAGTGCCGAAGCGTACTCCTTCTTCCTCCGAAAATCCAACGACCTCGATGCTGAAAGGAAGTCTTCGTTCCTGCAGAGCCTCCAACAACGAGATGGCAATGACAACTCCGAGCACGCCATCGTAGGCACCGGCATTCGGTACAGTATCGAGATGCGAACCAATGAGCAGACGTCGACCGTCAGCCTGTGCGGCGGGATACAGCGCGCGAAGATTTCCGGCGGCATCGACGCGCACCTGAACACCTAACGGTTCGATCCATCTGAAAATTTCCTGATGACAATCACGTATGGCTGGAGATAAGAAAGTCCGCCGCACGGAGCCGGGGGCTTCCGTAAACGAAGCTAACTTCAGGCAACGAGCGATGACTTCCTGCGCGCGATTTGTAATCACAGGTGTTGGCACAGATTTTCTGACAAAACATGCAAAATATGGAATCTCAAGCCTCGCGAATTATTTTTGCCGACACCCACCCGAGAAGAACGAGCCCCACGAGAACCTGCCAAGCATAGGTGTTTCCGTAAGTCGCCACAGGAAAATGATTGCTGATCATGAGAAAAACTACCGGCACTGCCATGAAAGTATTGTGCTTGGAGCGCAGCTTGGCTTGCGCGCTCAGCGCAGAGTCAAACTTTTCGCCGGCCGCCGCCGCGGCGATCATTTTTCGCTGAGAAGGAAGAATCCGGAACCAGACGTTTGCGGTCATGATCGTTCCCAAGACAGCGCCCACGTGAATGTAGGCCGCACGGCCGCTGAAAATATGCATTAATCCCCAGGCGAGAACAGCAATCATGAGGAGCGAGAATAACGCAAAGGCAGCTTCCGACCTGCTCAGAGCGGACCGTGCCGCCAGATCGTAGACAATCCAACCGCCAGCGAGAACGGAAAGGCCAATAGCAATGCCGCGCGCTTGAGATATAGCAGCGATGTCGGGATCAATCAGTCCGGAACTCGAGTAGTAGACAAGGAACAACAGCACAACTCCACTTAGCCAGGTCATTAACGCTTCCCAGCGAAACCAGTGAACTTGCTCGGGCCCAACTTTAAGAGATTTCTGCCTGTCAACCGTGTAAAAGCCACCGCTGTGCACCATCCATAACGAAGGAGATGGGCTGTCTGCCGCGGCATTTTTCGCGAGCCTGCCAAACTGACCGTCCAGCCAGGTGAAATAGTAGGTTTGGCCGACCCACATGATGGCCGCGAAAACATGGAACCAGCGCACCAGAAGGTTCAGCCACTCGCGGATTGACGATGTCAATTTTTACCCCATCGCGGACAAAGCATATTAGCTCAGCTTCCCCGGTAAGTTGTATATCCGTTCGGACTCAAGAGAAGTGCAATGTGAAAATGCGATTCGCCGTCCCTTGCCTGAAACGTAACTTCCACTACCGGATACAGCGAGTTAATTTGCTTTTGGGCATAGTAACTCTCCGTATCAAAAATCAAACGATAAACTCCGGCGGACATCTCTTCGTCTTCTCCCAGCAACTGAGCACAACGGCCATCCTGATCTGTGACTTCCGAGTTCAAGGGCTTCCAATTTCCACGCACCTGCTTTTCCAAGCGCACGGGAACGCCACTGGCAGGCTTGCCATCAACCAGATCCAGAACGTGAGTTGAAATGCGTCTCATGCGTTCATACCTGGAGCCATTTCTTCAGACGGATTTGCATGATCTGCCGCTGTTGTTCGGCGGCTTCGCCCAGCTCAGTTTCGGCGTCGTTCTTGAGGCGGCGCTGACAAATTTCCAGAATCTCCGATGCGGACTTCCCAGTAGCGCACACGATGAAGATACGATTGAAGCGACGCTCGTACTCCTGATTCGCATCCGCCAAAGCGGCTCTTACCTCAGCCTCGGCGCCCGCCACGTCGCGTTGTTCTTGCGCCGACCATTCTACTGACTTCTCATGAATAGTGGAGGCTCGCGATTCTCCAATCCGGGGATGACTGCGGAACGCTTCCATCCGGTCTGATTGTCCTAGATTGCCCCAAGTCTCATCCGCGGCGGACAGGAGCGCGGCTTCATCCGCGAAAGGTCTTCTGACTGCCATCTCTTGAGCCCAAGCCTTGGACCCACAACAGGGCAGAATCGCGCTCATGGCTTGGTCGATCGGAAGAGAGTTCCATCGCGATAGAGAATTCCTCGTTTCGCCCGCTTCGGTGGGTGTCGAACTCAACCGTGAAAGAAACTCAGTGACAAGGTTGCCGACAACTGCTGAACGATATCTTGCGGTAGATCGAATATCATCGATCGCGAGAATCTCAGCGGCGGCAATCTTCTTTGCCAAGAACAGCAGATCAGAATCAAGGAGCTTCCCTTTCACCGCCTGCTCAGTCTCCTTCAAGCGAAGCGGCACCGGCGCCACACTTCCTAGCGCGATGTGAACATCTTCAACGATCCCATCTGCCAGACGGCCCATCGCGGCTATGCACACCTTCGAGATGGCCTGTGAGTTGCGAGCTCCGACCTTCCGGGCATAGCTGAAATATCCCATGAATCGCCGCGGGAGGCATACCGCCCGAACGAGTTCATCTGCCGCCAGCTGAGTCTTCTTGTAACCAGTATGAAAGGTGGCATAAGGCAGCCTCCGCTCACCCCGGATGGACACGAGAATCAACTCCGCTTCGTACACGAGCAGGGCAGGCAAGGAATCCGCGGCGGGCGATGCGTTAACAATATTGCCGCCAATGGTTCCCCGATTCTGGTTGGCGATTCCACCGGTCCAACTCGCAG